>NZ_JBTGVE010000009.1:0-39992 GCF_054343415.1 Mycoplasma sp. AC157
TTTTCTCCTTAAATAAAAACATAAATTTGGTGTCCCAAATTTATGTCCCTGTTTATTAGTTATAATTTTAGTTTTTATTATTAAATTCTTAAGTTATAAATTCTGTAAAATTATATAACTATAGTGTAATGAGAAATCTCTTTACAATATTATTATAACACTTTTTCTAAAGGTGATTATGTAAATTTTACAAATTATTAATCAAAATGTCCCAGGGCATTTACTAATGTAAAAAACTCTATTATTTTTTCATAGAATTTCCTGTGTTTCCCAGTTGGGGAACATTTTTTTGCTTTTTTTCAATTTTTAATACTACGTATTAAAGGAATAAAAAAAGTTATTTTTTTTCTTTGTTAATCATTGTTATTATGGTATAATTAGGGGTATGAAATTAATGTTATATAACTCATCTGGACCTAAAAAGGCAATCTATAAAAATATTGGTTATTGAGAAACCGAAGGAAAAATTAAAAGAAACATAAAACTTTTAGGACTTGGAAATATCAATTTATTGAAAGAAAAGAATGAAAATTATGAAAGCATTATCAAAAGAATTATAAAAAAATATGATGATAAAGTTGATTTAGTTTTTTTGAAAACTGAAATTGAAAAAGCACTTCAAAAACAAGCGACTTATTGAGATGTTTTAAATGCTGGTTCTGAATTTATAAAGGAATATATCGAAGATATAAACTTGCTAAATCAAATAGATTTTGGAAAACATAAAGGAATGAAAGAAATTATTTCTTTTCAAATAGCAAATAAAATAGCAGATCCAAAAAGTATAATTCAGCAGTTTTATAAGAAAAACACTACAACTTTAGATGTAGATTATTCAAAAAATAGTTTTTACAGAATGCTTGATCTTCTACTTAAAAATAAGTCTAAAATTTTAAATTTTATTTTTGAAAGTAGAATAAATAAAGAAAATAATTTGATGTTTTTTGATTCAACAACTGTTTATTTTGAAAGTTTTACTAAAGAAGGTTTGAAACATCCTGGATATTCAAAAGATGGCAAATTTAAAGAAGATCAAATTGTTTTAGCTATGGCTTGTGATAATGAAGGAATTCCTATTTTTTATAAACTTTTTCCTGGAAATACAGCAGATGTTAATACTTTAATTCCCTTTTTTGCTGAATTAAAGGAAAAATTCACTATTAATAAAATTATAGTGGTCGCAGATAGAGGGATGAGTTCTGCTCAAAATATAAAATTTTTAGAAGCAAATAATATCGATTTTATTATTTCTTATAGAGCAAAAGTTTCTTCAAAAAAATATAAAGAATATTTATTAAATCAAAGTGATTACATTAAAATCAGTGATTCTTTCAAATATAAAGAAAGAGAAATGATTTCTGTTTATGAAAATATCGCTTACAAAAGAAAACAAATAATAACAGTTAGCGAAACAAGAGCAAAAATGGACAGATTAAACAGAAAAAATGATATTAATAACTTTTTGAAAAATCAAAATAAAGAAGGTTATGTTAGTGAAAAAAAGTTGATAGGATCTAAAAAAACTAAGTACTTTAAACAACTAAATGCTTCAAAATATGTTTTAGATGAAGAAAAAATTCAATATGATGAACAATTTGATGGAATATATGTTTATGAGACTTCTTTAGTAGAAACTGAAGCATTAAAAATAGTAGATTTCTATTCAAATCAGTGAAAAATTGAAGAAAACTTCAGAACACTAAAAAATAATATAGAAATTAGACCAATGTTTGTTTATACTCAAGAACACATTGAAGGATATGTGCTTTTTTCCTTTATTTCTCTTTATATTCTAAAAACTTTAATTAATAAAATAAGAAATTTTTACAAAGAAAATGGAGTTATTGAAAAAATAACAGATCAATCGTTAATAAACGTTTTAAATAATTTAGAATACATTGTAGAAAAGGATTCTAATACAGACGAAATTCTCTTAAAAACTAAAAAAGAAGGAGAATTTTCCAATTACGCTTGAAAAATTTATGAAGAGTTTAAAAAATATATAAAAGTTAACAAGTAAAAATATAAATAAAAACACCGAAAATGCCTAAAACAAGGCAAAATCGGTTAATATTTGACTTTCAACTGGGAAACTCAGGAAAAACTCTATTATTTTTTCATAGAATTTTTAAATGTGTTAATCTTAAAATGACACAAAAATTTTAGGAAAAACAAACCAAAAATCCCAATTTTTTCCGTATTTTCGTAACAAAATAAATTTTGTGGTAATATTAAAATGTGACTAAGTTTTTTGTCACAGAAAGGGGTGATGAATCCATTATTTCATTATTTATAGATAAGGTGTTAACTCTAATTTTAGTTATAATTTTAGTTTTTATAATCAAATTCTAAAATTATAAATTTGTTAAAGTTCATCATCTCAAAAAAAATAATAAAAAAACCTCATTATGCGTCAATGGGGTTTTTCATTATCTAAATCTAGATAATTAAATGTGATGAATCCATTATTCATTATTATTATAACACTTTTTCTACAAATGTTTTGTAAATTGTAAATTTTTTATTAGAACAGAAATAATTTGTCACGATTTTTTAAAAAATTATAAATTAAACTAGTTTTTATTGATTTTAGATTTTTTGGTTTTTATATAGTTTTCAAATTCTTCAAAAATTTTTCATGCATTATTAGAAAATTCTCCTTCTTTTTTAAATTTTCTAATAATTTCTTTTGTGTTTGTATCTTTTTCTACAATATATTCTAAACTATTTAAAATATTTATTAATGACTTGTCAGTAATTTTATCTGAACTTCCTAATTCCTTATAATAAGCTTTTATTTCACTTAATAAATTTTTGAAAACATAAAGGGAAATAAAGGAAAAAAACGCACTTTCTTCAATCTGGTTTTGATTATACACCAACATTGAATTAGTTTCATCATTGCTTTTTAAAGTTTTGAATATTTCTTGGATTTTTTCTTGATTTCAATAGAAATCTAATTCTGCTTCTGATAAAGAAGTTTTATAAACAGAAAACGTTTTTATTTTTTTAGATTTAAAAGAATTATTGGTTTTGATATTGTTATTTTCATTTTTAGAAGCAGTTTTTGTTTTATATGGAATTATAAAATCTATATTGTTAGATTCAAGAAATTTTATATTTTCAGCAGAACTCATTTCTTTATTAATTATTATTGTTAGTTTATTGATAGAAATTCTTTCTTTTAATTCTTCAAATAATGGAATTAAGGTTCCAACATATTCTGTATTTTTAGCAAATGTTTTATAAAAAATAGGTATTCCTTGATCATCGTAAATCGTAGATAAAACAACTTGATCATCATAAAATTCATAATCTTCAAAAAAACTAAAGTCTTGTAAATTGTCCTTTATGATATTTTCTAAATAAATAGTTTTTGAATCAAAAAATAATAAGTTGTTTTCTTTGTTGATTTTATTTTTGAAAATAAAATCTAAAATTTTAGACTTATTTTTAAATAAAATACTTAAAGCTTGATGGAAATTACTTTTGGAATAATCTGAATTTAAAGTTGTTATGTTTTTAATATAGAATTCTTCAATTATCCTTTTAGGATTTATTATTTTGTT
The DNA here is from genome assembly GCF_054343415.1 of Mycoplasma sp. AC157. Taxonomy (NCBI): domain Bacteria; kingdom Bacillati; phylum Mycoplasmatota; class Mollicutes; order Mycoplasmatales; family Mycoplasmataceae; genus Mycoplasma; species Mycoplasma sp. AC157. Next base: position 3,570 of record NZ_JBTGVE010000009.1, read on the forward strand.
GGCTATTTGATAAGAAACCACTTCTTTCATTTCTTTATTTTGGTCAAAAGTAATTTGATTTAATAATTTTATATCTTCAATATATTCTTTTATAAATTCAAAACCATAATATAAGATATCTCAATACGTAACTCGGTTTTCTAATGCTCTGTCTATTTCTGATTTTAAAAAAACTAAATTAACTTTTTCATCGTATTGTTTGATAACCTCTTTAATTATAGCTTCGAAATTTTCATTTTTCTTTTTTAATTGAATGACGTTTCCTAGTCCTAAAAGTTTAACATTTTTTCTGGTTTTTCCATTAACTTGTCAATATCCAATATTTTTATAAGTTGCCTTTTTTGGTCCAGTTGAGTTATATAGCATTAATTTCATAGTATTAATTATATATTAATCATAATTTTTGTTTATAAATAAATTATTAATAAAATTCAAAAGTTGGTTTTTAACGATGTAAAAAATTTTATCATTCTTTCATTGATTGTTAAAAGTTTTAATCTTAAAATGACACAAAAATTTTAGGAAAAATAAACCAAAAATCCCAATTTTTTCCGTATTTTCGTAACAAAATAAATTCTGTGGTAATATTAAAATGTGACTAAGTTTTTTGTCACAGAAAGGGGTGGTGAACTATGTTTTATATTATTCATAGAGAAAATGATAACCTTAATTTTAATTATAATTTTAGTATTTATTATCAAATTCTAAAATTATAAATTTGTTAAAGTTCATTACCTCAAAAAATAATAAAAAAACCTCATTGTAGCGCAATGGGGTTTTCATTATCTAAATTTAGATAATTAAGTGTAATGAACTATGTTTACAATATTATTATAACACTTTTTCTACAAATGTTTATAAAAATGTGAAAACAAAAATTATATATCATTAATAGTGCAAAATTACGGATTTAAAAAAGAACTATTTGAGAATTTAATTTTTATTTAATAAAATTGAATTTTATAACTTATATATTTTTTGTTAAGTTTTTAAGTCAAAAATAAAATGAAATTAAATTTGTTTGTGTATTTTTAAATTTTATAAATAAGGAGAAAGATGAAAGTTAGAGATTTTTTAGAATATTGTACAGAAATTAATTTGTCTAAAAATACAATTAGACAATACGAATATATACTAGGAGATGTTTTAGATGTTGATAATAAAGAATTTAAAAAAGTAATTGAAATTATTATTGATGATAAAAAAGGTGGTGGATACCAGCATACTTTAAAAGATATTTATCATAGTTTTTTAAAGTATACAAAGGATGAAGAAAAATTAGAAAAATTAAGCAAAATCAAACTCAAACCCATCCCGCTCTACTTTAGAGCGATAATAACAAAAGAAGAACTTTATGAAAAAACAACAATTAAAACTAAACGCAAAACAGAAATTTTTTATAAAACAATAATCCGGTTTTTATTTGAAACCGGAATAAGAATTGGAGAATTAAAACATTTAGATATTAGAGATGGCAGACTATATACTATAGGAAAAGGAAATCGTGAAAGACAATTGTTTTATAAATACGAAACATTAAAAATAATGTTTGAAAATTGAGATAAATATAAAAATGCCAAGCCAAATACAGTGGCTAAGCAAATTAAAAAAATTTTGGGAAAAATTTATTCACCCCATAGTTTAAGAAGGTCTTTTGCTAGTTTCCTTTTAAAAAATGATGCAAATCCTAAAATGGTACAAATGTTAATGGGCCATATTAAAATTACAACCACTTTTAAATACTTGCATTTTTCCGAAAGGGAAAATCAAGATATGTACAATAAAATCTTTTATGAAGAATAAAAATTTGTTTTTCTGAATGAAAAAAATGCGAAAAAATGCAATTTTTTCATTTGTTTTATTATTTTCTAAGTTTTTTAAATAAAGCTGCTATATAATAAAACTATAAAATATATTTATAAAAAAGGAGAAAAAATGAAAAAATTTGATGTAGTAGTTTTAGGTGGTGGTCCAGGCGGATATAGCCTTGCTAACATTTTAGCTACAAATGGAAAAAATGTCGCTTTAATTGAAAAAAGCGACTTAGGTGGAACTTGCGTTAATAGAGGATGTATTTCTACTAAAACTTTAATTAAATCTGCAAAAGTTTATGAAACTGTCAAAAAAGCTAAAGAATTTGGTATTCATTTAAATGGAAAACACTTTCATTTAAATGAAATTCAAAAAAGAAGAAAAGATAATAAAGAATTACTAAACACTAACATTGAAAAATTATTAGTTTCTAGCAATGTAACCATTTTTAAAGAATATGGTGAAGTTTTAAGTAATAAAACTATAAAACTAACTAACGAAACTATTGAATTTGATAAATTAGTTTTAGCTACCGGTTCTTCTAGTAGAAAATTAAACCTTAAAGGTTTTGAACAAGGTTACCAAGAAGGATTTTTAATTGATTCAGATAAAGCACTAACATTGGAAAAATTACCAGAATCAATGACAATAGTTGGTTCAGGTCCAATTTCTTTAGAATTTGCTTATTTCTATTCAACTCTTGGAGTTAAAATTACTATTTTAGAAGCAAGAAGTTTTATGGGTAATTTTGACATTGAATTACAAAAAAATGTTAAAAATTACTTACTAGAAAAAGGTGTTAAAATTTATGAAAATGTCAAACTTTTAGAAGTAAAAGATAAAACTTTATTAGTAGAAATTGATTCAAAAATACAGGAATTTTCCGATGATTTAGTATTAATGGCAGTTGGTAGAGTTGCTAACACAGAATCATTTAGTAAACTTAATCTTGAATTAACTCCTACTGGTTTTGTTAAAGTAAATGACAAAATGGAAACAAGTGTAAAAAATGTTTATGCAATTGGAGATGTAACAGGTATTTTACTTCTTTCAACAACTGCTTATAAAACAGGAGATATTGTTGCAAAAGAATTATTAAATAAAAAACACAACGAGGTAGTAAATCCTAAATTTATTCCTTGATCTGTTTATTTAAATCCTGAATTTGCAGGAGTTGGTTCAAGCGAACAACAACTAATTAATTCTAATGTAGATTATGCATCATTAGTATTACCTGCTGCTGCATTACCAAGAGTACATGCTGATGGTTTAGATAAAAAACACGGTTTTGTTAAATTTTTAATTGATAAAAAAACAAATAAAATTTTAGGAAGTTTTATGTTTTTAGAAGGGGCACACATTTTAATTAATGAAATAGCTCATGCCATACAAAACGATTGAACATTTACTGACTTACAAACTAAATCATATACACACCCAACAATTGCAGAAGCTGTTTATTATGCAGCAAGAAACTTTACTTTTAAAAAATAATGAAATCAAAGCATTCAAAAAACTCACTAAATGTGAGTTTTTCTTATTTCCAGTGCCGGAACAATGGAAACTGCCAACAGCAGCTCTACTAATGATAATATAATTGTAACACAAAATTGTTTTTATAATTATACTTTATCAAGTTTCCCAACAAATAGTAAAAAAGTTAAAAATCACCTATTTTTTGATTAATTTTATTGTTTTTCTTTTTTCTTTATACCATTTTATTATTATTTATTACTGAATATAATAGAACTTAACAATGATTGAGAGAAATGAAATCTACCATCTTTTTTAATTCCTGCTTTTTCTCAATCAAAATTATTAAGTTTTTCAAGAATCTCCATAGTTTCATCAAGAGAACAAAAAAGTGTAAATCGAAAGAACTGATGCATCATAATGTATAAATTTGTTCTCTTGCGTATTTTCTAAAATATAAAAAGGTTTTTCTTTTCTTGTTAAACAATTAACAAAAATTTGAAAAGAAAAATTATGTGGACTTTTAGGAGTTGGTCTTATCCACTTTTCAGGCTCGTAAGATATTTTTGTTGTTTTTAATGTTCTTTCGGTTTATGAATTTATAAATTCTGTAAGTCCTGCTTTAATTTTGCTATTAAAACCAGAAGCACCACCTACTTTTACTACTATTTTATTATTTAATTCTAAAGGTTTACCAAATATAATTTTTCCATTATTATAAAAATATTCTAACTTTTTAGGATGATTTTTAGTTTTAACTATTTTTACTATAGAAGTAGGCACTGATGCGTTTTCTCATACGTTTTCAGAAATTGGTTTTCAGTATGTTATGGAAAAATTATCATATATATGTTTTATTAATTTTTTAGCACTGCTATTGGAAAAGATTTTACTTGATATAATTCAAATTAATTCTCCATTTTCTTCTAAATCAAATAAAGCTTTTTCAAGAAAAAAATAAAATAATTTAGGTTTATGATTTAGAAAGTTTGAATGCAAATTTTCTTGAATGTTTTTAAAGTCTACATAAGAGGGATTCCCTATTATAACATCGCTTTTAAAGTTAGTGTTAAAATATGAATCGATGATGGCTTCTTTATGGCTTATAGTACTATCTTTTTCAATTGCAATAATTTCCGAATCGCTGTATTTTTCCTTTAATTTATAATAAAAATTACCTGTTCCAGATGAAGGTTCTAAAATACGTTTTGGATTTTGTATAGATATTAATTTAATCATTTTTTTAACAATAAATTCTGGAGTAAAAACTTGACCTAAATTCTTTTTATTTAATTGTGTTATATTATTCATTTTCATCACCTTTTTTTGTAAAGTATTTGTTAAAATCATTTAATATATTTGCTCTTTTTTCTATACTTTCTTTTAGGTAATGCAAAATAAATTGTCGCACTTTATTCTCTAAATTCTCTTTCTTTTTTTCCTAACTTTAATTCTACAAAAAAAGCAAGGATTTGGCAAAAAGTCGTTAAATTCGAAGAATTTTACATATATCAAAGTGGATTAATTTAAATTGCTCATTATCATTAATACCAAAAATTAATTTTTGACCTTTTGCATCAGCAAAAGCAACAACCATTTTTAATCAATTAATTACTTTATTTTATTTTAGCATTACTTTTTTTGACAAAAACTTGTTTCAGCATTCTATTTTGATTAATAATTTATACAATTTTTTAATCATAAAAATTAAAAAATATATAATTGAATAGTATGAAAAACAACATAAAAAAATTTTTAACTTTTGAAGAACAAGTTGCAAAATTAAAAAATGATAAGAAAATGAAAATAGAAGATGAAAATGAAGCAACAGATTATTTAAAGAGTAATAATTATATTCAATTTATTACTCCTTATAAAATAGCATTTGCAAGGAAAATTGAAAATTTTGATTTAACCAAAATTAAGGAAAAATGAAATAATTATAAAAAAGAAAATATTTTTACTTTAAAGGATTTATTTATTGATGAAAATAGATTAAAACACTTATATTATAATGATTATTCATTCAAATTATTAAAAAAAATAAATGAAAATCATAAAAATCTAGCAATTAAACTATTTTATAAAATTTTAGAAATAGAAGCTAAAATGAAGACACAAATTGCTTATTATATTGCTAAAAATATACATTTAAATTCAAATAATAATTATAATAGTAATTGATTTGATTTTTTAAAAGAAAATGCTCCAAAAACAGAATTTGAATACAGATTTGAAAATAACAAATTTCATAGTAAGAAAATAATATTTAAATATAATAATGAAAAGTTTTTTTATTCTGTTAAAAAAAATAAAAAAACTTTAGTAAAAGAAATAAAAAATTTATCTTTATTGTTCAAGGATTTTAATTTGAATGATGATAATGAACAAAGAAAAATTACAAAATTTTTAAATCAAAGAAAAAAAAGAATAGAAGAATATAATTTTTTAATTTCCAGCATTGAAAAAAAATTTTTAAAATTTAATTTTATTTGGAAGGATATAGAAAAGTTTGAATTTGGATTATTAAATAATTTATTATTTTTTTTGTTTGGAATTAGTAAAGATAATAAACTATTTGATTCTATTTTTCCAAGTAAATTAGGTTTTGATGAAATTAGTAATTTTTTATATTTTACAAGAAAATTAAGAAACCACATTGCTCATCAAGGAAATTTACAATATTTTTATTTGAAATATATAGAAAAAGAATGTTTTTTAAATATAAAAGAAATCAATAAAATTGTCTTTTATAATAAAATAAATTATTTAAAAAAAGTTAATAATTTTAATTATTTCCCTTATAGATTTGATATTTTTTTAAAAAACAGAAAATATAGTTTAAATTATTTTTTTATAGAACAATTAGAAAAAATTCTAAATTTCTAGAAAAATATGGTAGAATATATTTGTATATGGCCTAACTCACCAGGTGTGAGAAGTTTAGAGGTATGAATTCCTTTAAACAAAAAACTGCTTTTAAAAGCAGTTTTTATTTTTTATTTCTTTTTAACTAATTTAAATTTTTAATATATTTAATAATTCCGCTAATTTTATTTAAATAACAGCAAATAATTAATTTATATGCTAAAGGAATTTCCACTAGAGATATCTCAAAAACCTTGAATGAATTATACGGAATCGAAGTAGAACCAAGTTTTATTAGTAGAGTAACCGATAAAATAATGTCACAAATTATAGAGTGACAAAATGGACCATTAGATAAAACTTATGGTATGGTTTTTATTGATGGAATACGTTTTAAAGTTAAATAAGATAATAGATTAGTTGAAAATTTGTGTATATTGTTATGGGTTATTCTCTGGATGAATACAAAGATGTTTTAGGGTTCTGAATAGGAGAATCAGAAAGCGCAAAATACTGAATGCAAGTATTAAATGACATAAAATTACGGGGAGTTGAAGAAATTTATTTAATTTCCAGTGATAATTTAACAGGGATTTCAAATGCTATAAAAGCAGTTTTTCCTAAAACTCAAATTCAAAAATGCATAGTTCATCAAATTAGAAATTCTGTTAAATTTGTCAACTATAAAGACATTAAAGAATTTACTTCAGATATGAAAAATATTTATCAATCTAATAATATTGATGAAGCTTCTCGATTTCTTCAAATATTTGAAGACAAATGAGATAGTAAATATCATTATACTATAAAAAGTTGGAGAAATAATTTCGATGAACTTTCTACTTTTTTCAATTTTCCAAAAGAAATTAGAAAACTAATTTATACAACAAATGTAATTGAAAATCTTAATAGAAATATTAGAAAAATTTCTAAAAATAAAACTTCCTTCCCTACCGAAGATTCGCTTATGAAAATAGTTTATTTTGCAATTCAAAATCAGCTAGAAAAGTCAAAAACAATTACCCCGAATTGAGGGCAAATTTTAAATCAATTAAAAATAGTATTTGATGAAGAATAATTAAAAAAATCATAAATAACTTACAAAAATGAAGATTAAATTCCTAACCCGTCTTTCCCAGTTTGCCCTAAGAAATTAGAATAAAATCGGAATTTATAAATTTTTACTATATATATTTATATATATAGTAATTTTTATTTAAAAAAATAAAAAAAATAATTGCACTTAATTGCATTTTGTGGTATAATATAAGGATGGAAAAGAAAAATTTAATATTATTTAATGTTTCAGGAAACAAAAAAGGTGTAATTTATAAATATGTTGGATGAACAACGGGTTTTGGAAAAGCACCAACAAGATGATTCAGTCTTGGAAATTTAGAAAAATTACTTGAGAAAAAAGAAAATGCGGTAGAAATTCTAAAAGAAAAACTAAAATCTTTTTCTTCGCTTGATAAAAAAGAAAGAGTTCAGTCTGCGTTATTAGAAGCTTTGGAAAGTGATGAACTTGTAAGAGTAAATAAAAATGTCGGACATGAATTAATCGAAGACTTGCTTAATAAACACAACATTTTTGAGTCTTTTGAGAAAACAAGACATAAAGATATGAAGAAAATTTTCAATTTTTTAGTTGCAAAAAGGATTTATAATCCTTCAAGTATTTTTTCTTCTTTTAGTGATCAAGGTGAATTTAATAGTGATATTTCAGCATCAAAAAATAGTTTTTATAGACTTCTTGACATTGTTGAAAACAATCAAGCAAATCTTGTAAACGCACTACATCAAATGGTATTGAAAGAAACAAACAGAAATTTAAGTGAGATTTATTTTGACTCATCAACTGTTTATTTTGAATCTTTTCAAAGAACAGGTTATAGACAAACCGGTTATTCAAAAGATGGAAAGTTTAAAGAAGATCAAATTGTAATTGCCTTAGCATGCGATGGAAATGGAATTCCTTTCCATATCAAAGTTTTTAGTGGTAACACTCCAGATTCAAAAACTATGATTGAATTCTTGCTTGAACTTGAGCAAATGTATAAAATTAAAAACATAACTGTAATCGCAGATCGTGGAATGAGTACGTCCGGAAATATCAGATTTTTAGAGCAAAAAGGTTATGGTTTCATCATTTCTTACAAAGCAAAAGCAAGTTCTAAAGAATTCAAAGAATATGTTTTGAATGATAAAGATTATGTTTATGTAAATGATAATTTAAAATACAAATCCACCGATTTCTTTTCCACTTTTAAAAACAAAAGGGTTACAGAAAATGTCAGAAGAAGAATTGTAACTATAAGTAAATCAAGAGCTTTAAAAGATAGAGAAGATAGACAAAATTTAATTAATAATTTTAAAAAGAAACAAAATAAAGATGGAACTGTAGATTCTTCAAAAATGCTTGGTACTAAAAAATGCAAATACTTTACTGAGATATCAAAATTAAAATTTGAATTGGATTACAAGAAAATTCAAAGAGACGAAGAATTCGATGGTGTTTATGTATATGAAACTAATTTATTAAATTTAAGTGAATCTCAAATAATTCATTTATATTCTAAACAATGACAAATTGAATCAAATTTTAGAAGTTTAAAAAGTTATTTAGCAATAAGACCAACTTATGTTTATTTAGATAGTCACATTGTAGCTCACACACTTTTGTGTTTTGCTTCATTAGTCGTTTTAAAATTATTTATTCATAAAACAAATGAATATTATTTTAAACACAGAATAAATAACCACCTTACTGAATGACAATTTATTAAAATTTTAAGTTTAGTAAGAGAAGAAATATTTATAAATAACATTACTGGAGAAGAAATAGAAAGAAAAAGAGAAAAATCAGGAAGCGATATAGATCTTTGAAATAAGTATGATGAGATCAAAAAAATTGTAATTAAATCAGATAAATAAAAACCGTTTTGCCCCATAAAACAGGCATAAACGGTTTTTTAATTCTTGAAACTAGGAAAGACGGGAAAAATAGTATTTGATGAAGAATAATTAAAAAAATCATAAATAACTTACAAAAATGAAGATTAAATTCCTAACTTTTGTTTTGTCTATTTATGATTTTTTGTCTAATTTTAATAGATTTGTGTTTTGCTATTCTCAAATCTCTTACTAAAAAAGTAAGCAAGAGAAATTTAGACAAAATATCTTACACTTCCATTAAAGTAATCAATACAATGTTGTACTTTAAATAATTATTTTTATTTCATTTTTATTATTATTTATTACTGAATATAATTGAACTTAACAGTGATTGAGAAAAATGAAATCTGCCATCTTTTTTAATTCCTGCTTTTTCTCAGTCAAAATTATTAAGTTTTTCAAGAATCTCCATAGTTTCATCAAGAGAACAAAAAGTGTAAATCGAAAGAACTGATGCATCATAATGTATAAATTTGTTCTCTTGTGTATTTTTTAAAATATAAAAAGGTTTTTCTTTTCTTGTTAAACAATTAACAAAAATTTGAAAAGAAAAATTATGTGGACTTTTAGGAGTTGGTCTTATCCACTTTTCAGGCTCGTAAGCTATTTTTGTTGTTTTTAATGTTCTTTCAGTTTGTGAATTTATAAATTCTGTAAGTCCTGCTTTAATTTTGCTATTAAAACCAGAAGCACCGCCTACTTTTACTACTATTTTATGATTTAATTCTAAAGGCTTACCAAATATTATTTTTCCATTATTATAAAAATATTCTAACTTTTTAGGATGATTTTTAGTTTTAACTATTTTTACTATAGAAGTAGGAACTGATGCGTTTTCTCACACGTTTTCAGAAATCGGTTCTCAGTATGTTATGGAAAAATTATCATATATATGTTTTATTAATTTTTTAGCACTACTATTGGAAAATATTTTGCTTGATATAATTCAAATTAATTCTCCATTTTCTTCTAAATCAAATAAAGCTTTTTCAAGAAAAAAATAAAATAAATTAGGTTTATGATTTAGAAAGTTTGAATGCAAATTTTCTTGAATGTTTTTAAAGTCTACATAAGGAGGATTTCCTATTATAACATCACTTTTAAAGTTGGTGTTAAAATAGGAATCAATGATGGCTTCTTTATGACTTATAGTGCTGTCTTTTTCAATTGCAATAATTTCCGAATTGCTGTATTTTTCCTTTAATTTATAATAAAAATTACCTGTTCCGGATGAAGGTTCTAAAATACGTTTTGGATTTTGTATAGATATTAATTTAATCATTTTTTCAACAATAAATTCTGGAGTAAAAACTTGGCCTAAATTCTTTTTATTTAATTGTGTTATATTATTCATTTTCATCACCTTTTTTTGTAAAGTATTTGTTAAAATCATTTAATATATTTGCTCTTTTTTCTATACTTTCTCTTAGGTAATGTAAAATAAATTGTTTAGCTTCATTATAAGTTCTGTATTTTAAATTTTTATTTTTGCTTCAAATACACTGAAATGGTAAATTATTTCCATTGGAAACTAAAGTTTCTATTTGTTTTAAAGAAGTATAGAATGATTCTTTTAAATTATTTTTATCAATGATCAAAAAATAATAATCTTTATAGTTTTCTTTAATATTGTCGTGAAGTTTTTGAAAATAATCATTTCAATTTATTTGATTTGAAAAATCTGGTTTATTTCCAGTTAAGGCAAAATAAATGCCACCTTTTGAATTCAAATTATCACCAGAATTATTGTCTAGGGAGGTTATTTTTAAGTTTATAGGAACAAAATATTCAGAAGTTTCACCTTCAATAGCTAAATCATATCATTCTCTTGGTTTGCTATCTGTTAGTTTTAATTCCATTTTCTTAAGTAATGATTTGATTTTTTGATTTGCTAAAATAAATTTTAAAATTTCTTTTTCATTAATTGTTGAGTTTGTTCTTCCATCTTCGAAATTTTTTGAAAAAGAAATATTAGAAACTTTGATTTCTTCAACTATTGCAAAAATAATTGTTTCTATAATTTTTTTGTCTTTTTCGCTTTTGCTTTCTATCGTTGTCATACTCTCCCGCCTAAATATTTCGTTTTTGCTTAAAAATATTAAAGAAAAAAACTAATTTAGGAAAAATGCCTTGTTTTTCCTACTTTAATTGATTTCGCTGTAATGTTTTGGTCTTGGTAAAGCAACTCTTTTGTGTTCACTAATTTTATGTTGTTTTTCTATTAAAACTATAGTTTTTGAATCAAGTTTACTTTTGTCTTTAAAGTAAGTTTCTAAGTCATTATAAGTAAAACCTAATTCTGCTTCATCGCTTTGGTTTTCTCATAAACCGGCTGTTGGAGTTTTATTGATAATACTTTCTGGAATTTCTAAGTATCTTGCCATTGCTCTTACTTCACTTTTAGTAATTTGTACTATAGGTAGTAAATCTACCCCACCATCACCATATTTTGTAAAATATCCAAGATACATTTCAGAGAAATTATCTGTTCCTAAAACAAGATATTTATACTCTTGTGCAAGAGCATAAAGAGTAGTCATTCTCAATCTTGGTTTAATATTAGCAATTGCAAGTTTATCTTGTAAATCAAAGGATTTTAGCATTGTTTCATAAGTATCTTTCAAATCAATAGTTACAGTTTTTAAATCAAATTTTTGCACAAGTTTTGCAATATCATCTTGATCGTTTTTCATGCTATTAATTGGCATAATAACACCAAGACTATTGTCTGGAAATGCTTTTTTTGCAAGAGTTGCAACAAGAGCAGAATCAATCCCTCCAGAGATGCCAACAATGACACCTTTCATATTAGCTTTAGCTACTTCTTGTTTTAATCATTCTATTAAATATGCAGTGTATTTTTCTAAGTTCATAGTGCAAAAATTTTAGCACATTAATTTTTTAAAAACAAAATAAAAAGCACTTTTTTAGCAAAAAAATGATTTTGCAAGGCACTTTTGCTTATTTTATGTTTTTTTTATCAAAATATGGTAAAATTTTGTTATTTATTAATGTATACATATATTAGATTATTAATTATAAAATAATTTAATAGAATTTTGCTAAATAATTTTGCAAAAAATTTTTAGTAAAAAAATTAGTAAAAAATTGAAATAAATCTAAAAAGGAAAAGTTATGGAAGAGAAAAAAAATAAAAAATTTAGTAAAAAATTAGCAGCTATAATTGCCTTAGCTTTTGGTGGAGCAGTTATAGGTTCTGGTATATTGGCACCTTTTTTCATTTTTAAAAACTGAAAAGAAATCCAATATGATGTTATTGATATTGAACAAAACTTTAGTAAAACTACTGATAGTAGTGTTGCTTTTGATTTTGCTTTTAGCGATGAACAAACTTACAAATTAAACGGAAGTGATATTCATGTTTCTTTAATGGATGCTGATAAAAATGTTGTGCAAACAGGGGTTGCGAAATACGTTGATAGTTTAAGAAAATGAAGCTTTGATTCTACAGGATTAGCACAAAAGTTACAAGCTGGTAAAAGATATGAAATTTCTTTTGATACTGATAATAGAAGCATTACAAAAGAGAAAAAGAAATTTAATGTTTTAAACGAAGATAAAAAAGTTGTTGTAACTAAAGCTAACGTTTCTGAATTTGTAACAAACTCTATAAACTCTAGAGAACAAAAAGTTACTGTTAAATTTGCTGATGAAATTAAATCATTAGATGGTAAAAAAGCAATCTTAAAATATCACTATACAACTACTCAAGAAGGAGTAGTTGATCCAAACAATCAAGATAAAGATGTTAAAAATGAAGAAACAAGAATTTCTTTTGACCAAGCTGTTGAAATTAAAGATGGACAAGCAGAATTTATTATTAAAGGATTACAACCTGCAAGAAAATATACAATTGAATATGTTGCAATTGTAGATGAAAAAGATTATAATGGAATTGTTTCTCAAAGAGAAATTACTGTTCCTTATAGTGTTGAAGCAAAAGAAACATTTAATACACCAGCAATCAAACTAGAAGTAAATACAGTTCAAACAATTAAAATGGAAAGTAATACTGGACAAATTTTAGTAGGATTTTTAAAATCAAACGATGAACCAGAAATATCATTAATTGGAAAACAAACTAAATTAAAATACAAAATTAAAGGAACTTCTGAAGTTAAAGAAATTACATCAACTGTGATTGGTAATTCATCTATTTTTGACTTTAACGGAAGCAGCGATGCAGCCACTTTAAAAGAAGGAACAGAATACGAAATTATTTCTGTTGAAGCAGCAGATTCAAGTGTGCAATTCAAAGAAAGTCTTAAAAATGATGCTAAAAAACCTTTATTCTTTAGCACTAAAGAAGCAGTAAGTGCTATTACTTTTGCAGAAAGACATGCAAAGGAACAAACATTTACTATTGATATTAATTCACAAAATAATAAAGCAAATTTAGATGGAGCATCTATTGAAGTTTCTTTAGAACCTTTCAATGATAAAGCAATTGAAAAACAAGTTTTAACTAAAAAAGCAGGAACAGAAGATGTTTATACTGCTACATTCCATGCAACACAATTATTACAAGGATTAACCTATAAAATTGCTAAAGTAAAAATAACTCTTAAAGACTCAACAGATTCATTCAATTTACCTTTTAATTATGCAATCGAACAAAACGATGCATTAAGATCATTTACTACAATTGTTGGAGAAGCAGATTTAAATATACAAGGTTATGCAAAAACAAGTCATAACTCTGCATCTGTTAATTTAGTATATAGTCCAGAAAATAACTTTTTAAGCGGAAAAACCCTAGTTTTAAGCTACAAAAAAACCAATCCTGCAAGTGATGAAGTATTTACTTCCGAAGCAGTTGCTAATGCTCTAAAAGTAACTTTCAACCTTGGTGGAGATACTACTAAAATTAATGAAAATCCTGATGGTTCAACTAACGCAAATGATAAAGTAGCAAAACCACTTGATTCAGGTGCAACTTATACATTATTAGGTGTTAAAATCAAAGACACTGATGAAATTAAAACTAATTTAAGAGCAGATAATGAAAATCAAAAAACCTTTACAACAAGTTCTAGAATTAAACAAATTCAAGCTTTTGATATTACAGATACATCTGTTAAATTAAAAATAACTTTTGCGGATGCTCTTAAAACAATTCTCCAAACAACATCAGAAGATGGAACAGTAACGCCTTCTCATAGAAAAGCAAAAATACTTTACCAAGTAAATAACACCAAAGAAGGACAAGAAACTCTAACTTCTACACCAATTTCAACTAATTTAGTAGAAATAACAGAAGAAGGAGTTACTTATACTTTAAATAACTTATTAAAAGGTGTAGAATACCAAGTAACAGGAATTCAATTTGATATTGAATTACCTACTTTCTATGGTAGAGAAGTAAGTTCAAGACAAGACAACAGTTTTACTACAACTGCAAAACAATTTGATGTTCAAAAAATTGAATTTGAAAATGAACATGAAAAATCTGCTGACATTAAACTATTTTTTGACTTAAATTCTGATATTGTTTTAGTTAACAAAAAAGTAGATATTTACTTTAAAGAAGCAGAAAATGCAAATGCAACTGAAAAACATGTTGTAGCAACAATTGATGAATTAGGACAAGCAACAGGAAAAGCTAGTGATTTAGAAGAAGGTAAAAAATATCTTGTAACTAAAGTAATGCCTCATATTGAATCACAACCAGGAAATGAAACATTAACTGAAGCAGACTTTAATTATGTAATTCCTGCTACTATTACTGAAAATAATAAAACATTCTATACAAAACCAGCAGTTTCATTAATTACAAGAACCAACTTAAGTGAAAATTCTGCAACATTTGATTTTAACTTTGTTAACTCTAATCCTTCTTATTTAACAAATAATGCTAAAATCAAAGTAGTTTATACTAGTGCTGATGGAATTTCTTCTTTTGTTGAACAAGATTTAACTGCAGAACAATTCAATTCCAAAAAAGTAACTTTAACTTTTAATAACTTAGAAAAAGTTACAAGTTATACTATTGATAAAGTTACTATTGCTAATCAAGAAGTTCCAAAAATAACAGGATTTAATGAAGAATTAAATAAATTCACAACTCCTTCTTCAACTGCAAAAGTAATTTCTTCCAACCAAATTACTAATGGAGATACTGATGTAACTTTTGAACTTGGATTTGATAATGTTGTAGATAAATTTATGGATACTAAATCAGTTGATGTAACTTTAACTAAAGACAACTCAAGTGATAGAGTAGTAGCAAGAGGAACAGTTGAAAGTGGAATCTTAAGAATTCATGCACAAAACCTTGAAGCAGGAACAAAATACAATATTACTGCTTTTGCTTTAAGTGAAGGATCAACTGACAACATTAGTGTTTCATTTGCAGATAGTGTTCAAGCAAACAACAGATTTATCTTTACAAGACCACTTGTTAATAACTTTGATTTCCAAAACGTTTCTGAAACAAGTGCAACAGTAGTTGTTCACTTTGCTGATTCACAAAACAACTACAATAACAAACACGTAATTTTATCTATTTTAAATAAAGAAAATAATGCAGTTACTGAAATTAATTCAAGTTCCTTAGCTTCAGGTAGTCAAACAATAGCAAATAAACAAATTACTTTTGCTTTAAGTAATTTAAGTAAATTTACTCCTTATGAAGTAGTAGGAATTAAAGTAGATACTTCAGGAAATAACTTTGAAGATATTACTATTAAAAGTGATATTACTAAAACCTTTAATACAACTGCAACTAATGTAGCAGTTGAAAGAATTAGTACAGAAGATATTACTAAAAACTCTGCAAAAGTTACTTATGTATTTAATAACATCGATGCTTACTTAAATACCAGAACAGCAACATTACATTATACTGTAGCAAATGGTAGTGAACAAACTGCTACTGCAACTATTAGTAATACTCTTGGAGTAATTCATGCTGACTTTAATTTAACTAATTTAGAAGAAGGTGCAAGTTACACTGCAAGTAGAATTACTATTGATAATATTCAAAATATTACTAATGATACTGCTACTTTCTTTACTTTAGGAGTAGTACAAAATGTAGTTGCAACTACAGTTAATGAACAAAATGCTACTATTACTGTTAACTTTACTAATGCAGATACAACTAATACCTTTAATAATAAAAAAGCATTAATTAAATTTGCATCTGCTGCAAATGGAACACTAAAAACAGCACAAGCAACTATTAGTAATAATAGTGCAACCTTTAATCTAGAACACTTAGATAAAAATACTAAATACATTTTACAAGATGTTTCTATTGAATTAGATCCTGCACGTGCAAATGACTTTAGAATCATTGATTTAGATAAATCATTTACAACTGAAAATCAAGAACAAAGAATTAGAGACTTTACTACTAAAGCAACTTCTGCAACTGTAATTAGTATTATTGAAGATAACAATAATAAAACTAAATCTTCAACAAGTGTTACATTCCAGTTTGATAGAGTTGTAGATGCCTTTCTTGCAGATAAAAGTGCAACTTTAACTTACATTAATAAAAAAGATGGAAGTAGTGCAGTTACAACAGCAACTGCTGCTACTGTTAGTGGTGCAACTAACTCTCTAACTTTTGAGTTAACTAATTTAGAAGAAGGAGCAGGATTTACAGTTCAAACAATTAATATTGATGGCGTTGCAGTTAATTTTGCAGATAATGTAACTAAAGACTTTTCAACATTACCTGTTGTAAGTGCTATAACTAATAATCTTCCTGCAAATAATGATACTGATACAAACATAGGATTAAATTTAACCTTTGGCGATGGATTACATTCACTAAATGGTAAACATGCAAGTATATCCATTAGTAGTGCAACTAATGGTTCACAAACACTTTATACTTCAGAAGCAACAATTGCTAATAACAGTGTTTACTTTAACTTAACTAATTTAGATAAAAATAATCAATTTGTAATTGATGAAGTAATAGTAGATGGTGTTACTATTGAATTTAATACTGCATTAAGCGATCAAAATAATGCAGCAAGAAAATTCAAAACAACAGCAAAAGAAGCTAAAGTTACTTCACTACAAACTTTAGAAGCATCTAAAGATTCTGTTTTATTATCAATTAACTTTGATATTAATAAAGATTGATATTTAGTTAATAAAAAAGCAAAACTTAAATTTACAAAAGAAAATGAAACTTTTGAAACAACTGCAGGTACTATTAATGATGAAGGTTCATTAATTATTAATGTTAATAATCAATCATTACTTGAAAATAAAACCTTAAGTGCTGGTACTGGTTATACTTTAACTGAAGTAGTAATTAGTGAAAATAATGATACTAATACTACTATCAGTTTAAGTAATTTAACAGAAAATAATAAAAAAGATAATGTCTTTAGTACTTTATCTACTATTAATGCTATAGCAGGAGTTAATGGTTCATCAACCATTAGTACTACTGAAAATTCAGCACAAATTAAAATTACACTTCAAACTCAAGATACAACTTTAGTAAATAAAAAAGCATTTGTGCATGTTGTAAACAACTCTACAAATGCAATTACTACAGTAGAATCTACTGCTAACTTTAATGCAAGTAATGAAGTAGAATTTAATGTTACAGGATTACCTAAAAACGATACTTATACCGTTTTAGGTATTAGCATTGGTTCACAAAATGCTCAAATATTAGAATATGAAACAACAGTAGCAGAAAGTGCTAAAACTTTCAGAACACAACCAACAAGTGCAACTGTTACAGGTATTAGTTACAAATGATTAGATGCAAATAAATCAAAAGCACTTGTTACTTTAAGCTTTGATGCTGATGTTGACTCCTTTATGAATGGTAAAGCATTGAAGTTAACTTATAAAAAAGTTGCTCCAAATGATGGACCACACTCAGGTAATGATGTAATTACAGTAGCAAAACAAGATGGACAAGATATTATTGTTCGTGGTTCTACTATTAAATTTATAATGCAAGGTAGAATTGATGAAAATGGAAATCAAATAAATAATAATGGTAATGGTTATAATAATATTCAAGTAGCAACCGATACGGGAACTACACCTATAGCAGCGAGTTTCAAAGGATTAATTCAAGGTTCTAAATATAAAATTGAAAGTTTACAAACAGTTAATTCTAATGAAAATATAACTATTTCTTTTGCTAATAATTTAAATACTACACATGAATTAATTACTCCTGATGGTGTTTATAGGTATGATATTGCTAATAACGTTGTTGGAAGAGATGGAGTTTCAATAACAATTCAAGCATCTGTAAGTAGTCAACAAGATTTAAAGGCAATAAATCGTGCTAATCCAAGTAACATTCAAACTAATACTCCTGGAGCAATTAAACTTAGATTTTTCAATATTGCAACAGGTAAATACGAAGAATTAGGGGTTAATCAAGTAGCAATAAAAGATTACAATACTTACTGAATTGAATTTACAGGAAAATT
This sequence comes from Mycoplasma sp. AC157, assembly GCF_054343415.1. NCBI lineage: Bacteria > Bacillati > Mycoplasmatota > Mollicutes > Mycoplasmatales > Mycoplasmataceae > Mycoplasma > Mycoplasma sp. AC157. Next base: position 22,124 of record NZ_JBTGVE010000009.1, read on the forward strand.
ATCAAAAGAATCAAGATATAAAATTGATAATATTGTAATAAATGGAGTTTCTGCTGTAGAATCTCCTATTGATAATTGAAATAAATTCAATCAGCATTCTTATTTCAATACTAATAGTAATTATGCAACAGTTACAGATATTGAATATGGAGAAAAAACAAAAACTAGTGCAAAAATATCTATTGGATTTGCTAAATCAGATGAAAACTTATTAAGAAATCATAAAGAAATAGTTGTTTCTTATAGAGAAACTGGAACAACAAGAGATGCACAAACTATAACTGGACAAATTGATCCTAATACTAAAAAATTAGAATTAAATATTAATAATTTACAACCAGGAAAAGATTACGAAATTACTAACATTAAAGTTAATGCTAAACAATTAAGTATTGCCAATGAACCTTTCCCTGAATTTAACTTAAGTGGTAGCACAGGAAGTATTGAACCTACTAACAAAACCTTTAGTACATTACCTGTTATTGATCAAGTTACAACTAGTGCAATTGATGAAAGAAGTGCACAAGTTACAGTAAGATTACAAGGTGATGTGTCTGATATAGATACAAATGCATCTGGAATTCTTGTGCTTAATAAAGTAAATAACACAAGTGATGTAAGTGCTTATAATACAGCACAAAATGTACACTTTGATCCTACTGCTAAAACAATAAGATTTGACTTAAGTAACTTAGAAAAAAATACACTATACAATATAGTTAGTTTAACTATTGGAGATAATACATATGATTGATTATCTTCAGTACAAGATGCTAATAAACAATTTACTACAACTGGTACAACTGCAACTATTACTAATATTAGTTACTCTAATATAGTAAATCAAGAAGCAATAGTTAGAGCAACTATTGCTAATGTTGATAGTTATACTAATGGTAAGAACTTAAAAGTTAAATATAAATTATTAGATGATAGTAATAATGAAACAGGAAGCGAACTAAGTTCAGATAATGTAACTATTAACAACAATACTGCAGAATTTACTTTAAATAATCTAAAAAATGGTCAAAAATACAGAATTACAGGATTTGCTAATGAAGTATCTGCTGGTTCAAGCGATCATAGCGTTGCCTTTACTGTGGATAATGGTGTAAATAAAGAGTTCTCTTCTTATGTAGGTATAAAACAAATAAGTAGCACTACAGAAGAAGAAAGTGCTTCAATTACAGTAACCTTCAAAGATTATGAACCTTCTAGAGTTGTTGGTAAACTTGCAATTTTAAGATTACAAAATTCTAATGAAGATATCTTTGCAACTGTAAATGATCAACAAGAAGCAACATTTACAGTTAGAAATCTTGCTAAAGAAACTCAATATACAATAGATACTATTAAAATAGATAATAATACTTTAAGTTACTATGATACAATTCAAAATACTGATAAACAATTTACTACATTAGGTACAACAGCAACTATTACATCTATTAGTAGTACTAATAGTGAAACAGATACAGTTGATGTTACTTTAACATTTGCAGCAAAAGATAAATACTTAAATACTAAATCAGTAAAATTACGTTATAAAGAAGCAAATGCTGATGATTCAACAATAAGAACAAGTACAGCAGCAACCGCTATTACTTTAGATACTTCTACTAATCTTGCTAAAGTTGTATTCCATTTAGTTAGCTCTGATGTAACTTCAGGTAAAAAATATGAAGTTATAGGATTAGAATCACAACAAGCAGCAAACCAAAGTGGAATCACCTTCAGTATCTCTGATACTATTAATGTAGCAGCAAGAGATACTAAATTCTTTGAAACAAAAATATCTCGTCCAACAATTGCTAGTGCTAGAATTGTACAAACAACAAATCCAGAAGGAAATACTGATACATTCTTATCACAAGTAGAATTAGTATTTAATGATCCAAATGATGCATTAAATACTAACTTAATTAACTCCTGAAACTTTAAATTAAAAAATGATAAAAGTGGAAGGGAACAAGAAGTTAGTGGACTAAAATTTGTTAACCGTTCATTTACAAGAGATAGTAGTGCTAATACAACTACTGTAACCTTCTACATAGAAGGAGATGTACTACAGTGAGCAGCAAGAACTAATAAATTAGAAGTAGACTTTAGTTACTTTGATAATTTAGATAAAACTAATTCTAGAGGAACTGGTACATATATTTCTACATTAGCAAATGGTACAAGTACTATAGACATTAGAACACAAGAAAACTTTGTTACTACATCATTGAGTGGGGTTCTAACAACAGGACAAGATTTTGAATTCCACTTAAAAGTTTATGATCCAAAAAGATTATTAACTGATGCTGGAACACAATATGGTGGATATAGTTATTCCGGAGATTCTCAAACAAGTACAGCAACAACAGGAAATGCTTTTGATTATCAAGTTAGAATGAAAAAATCTATTTTTAACTTAAGAGGAAATCCGGGTGGAAATTATTATACACCTTATAATGATGGTAATGGTGCTAGTGAAGAGTTAAAAAATAAATGAAGAGAACTTTCTAACTATAACATAAGTAATGTGTTCCCTGATGGAGATAAAGTAAATCATAATATTGATATTCAAGCAAATAATTCTAATTTAGTTTATAAGAATTTAAATACAAATAAATGAAAATTTAGATCAGAAGGAAGAGAATGAGTAGATGTATCTTTAGGTCTTAAAAGAGATGTCTTATGAGTTCATAGATCAACAGAAGCAAATCAACAAGATTTCGTTGATGTTAGATTAAGAATAACAGCAGGTGGATCAGGTAAAGATTTTATAATTGCTAAAATTTTTAACTTTAATCTTGAAAACTTTAAAATTCAAAATGCAAAAACTTTATTTGCACATAATTCACCAAAAATATGAGAAAATTACCAATCTCCACTATTAACAGGAACTGGTTCTAACTTCTTAGGTACAGATTTTGTTGCCGGAGATCAATGACAATTAGGAAGAGCATCAAATATATATAATACTAATACTGGTAAAAGTAATCCAGATGCTATCTCTCTAAAAGAAGTAATATATGATGAAACTTCAGGAAAATTAAAAGGAATTATTCATTTACCTGCAACTGCTAGAACAAGTAATCCATTAACAGCATTAAATAATTTTGATAATAGAACAAATGAACAAGCTTATTATGGTTATGCTTTATTTATAAACGCTAAAGGAGATGAATACATTTTTGGTGATGAAAATGGTTTACCTATTGATTTAGCAAGTTCCTTAGTTTATAAACAAGAAGGTGGAGCTCAAGATTATACAAGCGCTGAATTTACTGTTAATTTAAGAAACGTTAATATCCCAGATAATCAATTACCAGAAAATGGAGAAAAACTAAGATTTGTTAATTTTATATGAACTCTTAGTGATACTGCATTAGAATTCTTATTCCCATTCAACTGATTAGATGCTTCAAAATCATACAAAGAAATTGTTTACAAAAAATAATTTTTAATAAATACATTCTAAATTTAGGATGTATTTTTATGTTTTTTATAAAACTAAAAAAAGAATTTTTCTTTAATTTTAATGTATTTTTAGGTGTTAAAAAGGTAAAAATTTGCTTTTTTAGCAAAAAAATGTATAATTATTATATTTATAAATATAATAGAGTGAAAATGAAGGGATTATAATGAGTAAGAAAATAAAAATAATTTTATCAGCAACTGCAATTACAACTGCAGCAGTCGGTGCAACAGCAGTAGCTGGTTATTATTTTTTTAAAAAGAATGATCATCAAACTTCCATTCAACCAGCGGAAAATAATAATTCATCTAATAATCAAAATGTAGATGATAAACCTAAAGTTAACCAAAATGGTTCAATAAAAAAAGACAAAAAAGTTTTAGCAACATCAAAAAATAAAGATGTAGAAGAAAAAAAACAAGAAGAAAATTTAGAAAAAGAAGATTCTAAAAAAGAATCTGAAATTTCTTCTAATCCTTCTGATGAAAATACTTCTGCTAAAAAAGAAGAACCAATAACAAGTGAACCAGATAGTGAAATTTCTGATTCAACTACAACTACTGAACAACCTACAACAATCAAACCTAATAATAGTGATAATATTCCTAGTGAACCAGTTGTAGAAGAACCAATAGATACAACAAGAGATGAAGAATTTGAAAATGCACCTCATTTAGATGTAACTATAAATGACAACAACTTAAGATTTAGTCAAATTGAAAAAACAAATTTCTCAATTAATAATCCAAATTCTAACTTAAGTTATGAAATTGAAAGTTTTAAATTAAACGATAATCAAACTTCAATTTCTATTGTTGTTAAAATAACAAAAGATGAAAAAAGTAAAACTTATATAATTGAAAACTTTACTAACTTCAAAACAGAAGAGCAATATTACAATGAAATATTAACAGAAAAAATAGAGCATTTAACTTTAATTACTAAAAATGAATCAGTAAATAAAAAACTAAATGAATATACAATTAATGATTTTGCAGTTAATATCCCTGATGATGATTATCAATATAACTTACAATCATTAACAACAGTAACAGAAGATCAAGAAACTGGAATAAGAGTTACAACTATTAGTGGAACAATTGCAAAAGATAATCATTCTAAAGAATTTAGTTCACAAGTTAGTTGAAAATTTGAAACAGATAAAGAGATAGTACAAAGAGTGATTAAGAACAAACAAGTTTATCAAGCACAAATAGATAAGTTATTTAATAAAAAACTTATTCCTAGTGAAATTGATTTAAATCCTGAGGTTTTATATTATCACGATACTCAAGATGATGTATTTTTCACTGTTAATAGAGCAGAAGAAAGTAATGATGTTGAAGGAACAACAAGATTACAATTTAATGTAAGAAAAAATGATTATGTTTCTTCTGTTGCACTAACATTTAATGGATTTAATAAAATAGTACCAGAAGATAAAGATTATAATAATACTCATAGATCTGCTACTTGAAATATTAATGCACAAGAAGCAGATCCTACATCTTATAAAAAAGATTATGTATTTACTCCAATTGGTTTAGGTGGTAAAATTGGTCAAAATTATTGATATGTAAATAGTGATCAAAGTAAAGATATTACTTTTGAAATTAATAAGAAAAACAATAAACCTATTTATGTTTATAAGTTAGAATTAATCTTTTTATATTATAGTAATTATTATAAAGAATCTAATTACTATCATATAGAGTATAAAACAAGTGCAAGTGGTAATTGACATCAAGCAGATATGAGTACGATTGTAAAACAGGAAATAAATCCTTGGCCCTATGCAATTCCACATATTACTAATACAATAGATATTAAAAAAGAAGTAACGGCAATTAGAATTGTTTTTGAAAAAGGAAAACAACCTTCATCATATGTAAATCTTTCAAGTTTAATGCCTTACATTAAAAAGTATGATTATAGTAATGAAACTACAGAAAATAATAATGTTGTAGAAACTATTACACCAGAAGAGAATATAAATGCTACCGAAATAACTAATAATCCACAAGTTAATGAAAATCCAATATTAACTTCAAGTGATAATTCTACAAGTAGCGAGCACCCGGTAACTTCTACTGAAACACCGGAAGAACCATCAGTTGTAAATAGTCCAGAAGAACCAGTAGTGAAAGAGCAACCATCAACTCCTACAGACAATTCTACAACGACTGCAGTTGATGATCATAGTTCTGTAAATGATGATCAAAGTGCAAATAATACAAACTCTACAGAAGATATTAATGTTATACCTTCTACTCCAGAAGAAATAACAGTAAGTAATTCAAATGATTCAGAACCAACAAACGCAATAACAACTATTGAAGAACCTACAACAAGCGAACCTAATAATAGTGATAATACTACTAACGAACCAGTTGTAGAAGAACCGATAGTTCCTTCAAGAGATGAAGAATTTGAAAATGCTGCTCATTTAGATGTAGCAATAGATAATAACAACTTAAGATTTGGCGAAATTCAAAAAGAAAATTTCTCAATTAGCAATCCAAATTCTAATTTAAGTTATGAAATTGAAAGTTTTAAATTAAATGAAAACAAAACTTCAATTTCTATTGTTGTTAAAATAACAAAAGGTGAAAAAAGTAAAACTTACACAATTGATAACTTTACTAACTTCAAAACAGAAGAGCAATATTACAATGAATTATTAACAGAAAGAATTGAGCATTTAACTTTAATTACTAAAAATGAATCAGTAAATAAAAAACTAAATGAATATGCTATTAATGATTTTGCAGTTAATATTCCAGATGATGATTATCAATATCATTTAAATTCATTAACACCAGTAACAGAAGATCAAGAAACAGGAATAAGAGTTACAACTATTAGTGGAACAATTTCTAAAGATAATCATTCTAAAGCATTTAATTCACAAGTTAGTTGAAAATTCGAAACAGATAAAGAGATTGTTCAAAGAGTAATTAAGAACAAACAAGTTTATCAAGCACAAATAGATAAGTTATTTAATAAACAACTTATTCCAAGTGAAATTGATTTAAATAGTTCATCACTTCATTACTATGATACAAAAGATGATGTAAACTTTACTATTTCTAGAGCAGAATCGCTAAAAGATTATGAAGGAACTGCTATACTTCTATATACAGTAAGAAAAAATAATGCATCTTCTACTGTTTCATTAACATTCAATGGATTTAATAAGATAGTAGCAGAAGATAAAGATTATAGAAATAGAAATAGAAGTGCTACTTGAAATATTAATGCACCACAACAAAGTTCAAGTTGAAAAAAAGAATATGTATTTGATCCAGTAGGTGCATTTGGTAAAATTGGAAAGAACTATTGATATGTAAATGCAAATCAAAAACAAGATATCACTTTTGAAATCACTAAGAAAAACAATAAACCTATTTATGTTTATAGTTTAGAGTTAATCTTTATGAATTATTATGGTTATTATAAAGATCAACCATTCTATCATATAGAGTACAAAACAGTAGATGGTAGCTGACATAAAGCAGATATGAAAACTCTTGTTAAAAGAAATCAAAATCATCACACCATTCCACACACTCACAACACAATAGATATTAAACATGAAGTAATAGGTCTTAGAGTTGTATTTGAAAAAGGAAAACAACCAGCCTACTACAACCATATTTCAAGTTTAATGCCTTATATAAAAGAAAGATAATAAAAGGAAGTAATTATGAGTAAAAAAATAAAAAATAAAAAAGGAATAGCTCTTGGTGCTTTACTTGGAGCATCCATTGGTACAACAGCAGCTTTTGTTCCACATTTATTTAATGATAAAACTAAAAAAGCTGAAACAGTTAATATTAGTGAATTTGAAGCAACTAATATTGGTTTAAATAGTGCAACAGTTAAATTCAAACTAGATTTAGAAAAATTACCTGAAAAATACAAACAAGCTTTATCTGTTAATCCTAAATTAAACGTTAACATTATTGAAGCAAAAACAAATAGAATCGCTGATACAGATGTTGCATCTTACAATGAAGAAACAAAACAATTTTCACTTGATGTCACTTCATTAAAACCTGGAAAAATTTATAATCTACAAGTTGTTGATTTAAAACATGATAATTTAACTTTTGAAATGTCTACAAGTTCTGGATTTATTATTACAAAACCTGAACTTGAAAAAATTAATTATTCACTTGATAAAAGAAGTGCTAACTTAGAATTATACTTCTCTGATGAAGAGAAAATTCTTGTTGGTAAAGATGTAACAATTCAAGTAAAAAATAAAGATGATCAAAGTGCACAAGTTCAAACAATTACAGGAAAAGTAGTAGCAAAAGAAAGTCAAGATTTAGCAGGTAATAATAAAACTGATGTATTTTTTGAAACTAAATTAAGTGAACTAAAAAGAAATAACACTTATGAAATCACAAGTGTTAAAATCGATGATCGTGAAGTAGAGTCACATTCTTCACTTGAACGTTCATTTAAAACAACTATTCCTACTACAATTGTTACATCAATTGAACAAAAAACAAGTACTAAAAATCAAGCAACAGGTGAATTATACTTTTCTGCTGATGATGTAGATGCAGAAAATAAACAAATTAACGTAACTTATGCAAAAATAGGTAAAGATGAACATGGAAATAAAACAGGTTATGCAAGTCCTGTAACTCTTCCTAATTTAACATTAACAAAAGTTAAAAAAGGCGAATCAGATGTTTATAAAGTAGATTTAACTTTAAATGATTTAGAAGCGGGTTCTTCATATGAAATTATTAGATTATCTTCAATAAATAGTGATGATTTAGAACATGCAGTAAATGCAGTTTTACCACGTGAAGAAGCGGATAAATGAGTATTATCAACTCAACCAGTAGTACAAAAAATTAATGTAGATACTCAAGTAGAAAAAACAGCATTTGTAACAGTAACACTAAAAGATGATTCATATACTAAAAACGGACAAAGTGCATATTTAAAATATGCTCTTAAAACAGAAAAAGATGACACAACTAAGATTAAAACAGTTAAAGCTAATGTTGTAGGTAACTTCATTAGATTTACTTTACAAGACTTACAAGGATTACTAGAATACCAAATTACTGAAGTAGGAATTGAAGAAAAAACAGCAGCAGATGCTGCTGCTGCTACAACAACTGCTTTTGACTTTGTTGATGGTTTTGATGATGCAACTAAAACCTTTATTCCAACTGTATCAACTATTTTAATCCACGATGTTAACGTAACAGAAATAAAAGAAAGTACAGCAAAAGTTGTACTAGAATTTGAACCAAACAATGATTTTATTTTAAATAGAAAAGCAAAATTAAAATTCTCTGCTTTAGGTTCAAATGATGAAGTAACTTTCCCTTCACCTACTGGAAGCGAAAGTACAGTAGAAGGTAAAGTTATTTCTAAAACAAATGATAAATTACAAGTAGAGTTTGATTTAACTAATTTAAATGGTGGAACAAGTTATTCTATTACTGGATTAACTTTAGATGAAGATTCAACCAAAAGTGCTGTTGAAAACAACTTAAAAATTGATTTTTCAATTAACTTAGATGGTTCAAAAAGAAGATTTATTACTAAACCAGTAGTTAAAGATATTAACTACACAAACTCAGATACTTCTGCAAGTTTAACTTTCACATTAGCTAACTCATACCAAAGTGGAAATAATGATAATTTTGAAGGAAAAACTGCAACTATTAAATATAAATTAAAAGTAGATGCAAATGCTAATCCTGCTCCTTCAGGTGATGATACAGCAGAAAAAACAGTTACAGGAACTGTTCAAAGTAACTATATAGTTGTTGAATTAGATAATTTAACTCCAAATAAAACATTTGAAATTACTTCTGTTGAAGTACAAGGATATACTACTTCAACTTCAGATACAACAAAAGCAAATGATTTATTACATATTTCTTCTAATATAACAGAAGAGCAAAAACTATTTTATACAACAGCTATTTCAGCTAATATTAATAATATAGTTAATACACCACAAACTGAATCTACATCAAAATTAGTATTTATTTTTGATGAAAAATCAAGATTTTTAGCAACAAGAACCGTTACAATGACTTACAGAAAACTTAATGCAAGTGTTTCAACTGCTGATTCTACTATGGATGCAGTAGTTAATGCTGATGGTACATTAACTTATGATTTAACAGGATTAGAAATAGGTTCTAAATATATTGTAAAATCATTAGCAGTTAAAAGAACAGATGCAGATGCAGCAGATAAACCATTAACTAGAATTGTTTTTGATGCAAATACCGTAACTGAAGATAATAAAATCTTTAGAACAACAAATGGAGTTAGTCACTTAGAATTTAGAACTCCTGTAGAAACAAAAGCAAGAGTTGTTGTAACTATTTCTGATGCAAGTCAAGAATATGCTAATAAAAAAGTTAAATTAACATATGCTAAAATAGAAGCAAATGATTCTTCTGAAGTAACTACAGAAGCAGTTGATATTGTTAATGGAAAAGCAGTTTTTGATTTATCTAATTTAGAAAAAGTTAAAGATTATAAAATTACTCATGTTAAATTTGTTAATGGTTCAAATGAAACTGATATTCCTTTATCAACTAAATTAACAGAAGATAATAAAAAATTCACTACTTCTGCCCAAACTGCTAAAGTACAAACAATAGAAGAAGATACAACTGCAAGAACTAAAAATTCTGCAGCAGTAACTGTTTCATTTGCAAATGAAGATTCTTTCTTTGCAGATAACCAATATACTTTAACAATGAAGTATAAACTAAGAGGTTCTAATGAAGCAATTCAAACTGCTACAGGTAATTTAGAAACAACAGGAAATACTAAAAAATATAAATTTACTTTCTCAAATCTAAAAGAAGGAGCAGTTTACTACATTATTGGATTTGATGGTTCTAAAGACAATAAAAATGTTGATGTTATTTTAGATAATGTACAAGAAAGTAATAAACAATTTTCAACTAAAGCAACAATTAACTCAATTTCAGTAAACACTTCAGAAGAAGCAAAAGCAAGAATTGTTGTTAGATTTAATGATGCTAAAAGAGAAATTGTTAATAAAGAATTACAAATTAAAGTTAAAAAACAATCAGAAAAAGATGATTCTAATGCAACAACATATACTGCTACAGCAACTTCTGATTCAGGATTATATGTATTTAATTTAGATGGATTACCAAAAACTGAAAAAGTTGAAATTATAAGTATTTCTTATAGACAAGATGAATCAGGTACAGACTATAATCAACAAATTGACTTTGGAGCAGAGCAGCAAAGTACTTTAGATACTTCTAAAGTATTTATAGTATCAGCTACAAGTGCGACAGTAAATAATGTTTCTATTACTGCTGAAACAAGAAATTCAGCCACTGTAACTTTAACTTTTGATACTACAAAAGATTCCTTTGTTAATAGTAAAAAACTTAAATTAAAATATAAAGGACAAGATTCAGCAAATATTATTGAAACAACAGGAGATGGAGAAACAATTTCTAATGGTTCTGTTACAGTTAAATTAACTGGATTAAAAGAAGGAATTAGATATGAAGTTGTAGGATTTACAATTGAAAATCTAAAATCTAATTTTGATTCAACAGCAAGTTCACAAGCAGATATAAGTCATAGAACTTTTGTAACAAAATCAGCAGTTTCAAGATATGAATTCTTCCAAACGAGTGAGACATCAACAAGAGTTGTTGTTTCTATTGAAGATAATGCTAGAGTTAAAGAAAACTTTAAAGCAAAATTAGTTTATCATAAAACATCAACAGATAATTCACAAGCAACTGACATCACTACAGATGCAGTAAGTATTGTTAATGGTAGAGCAATTTTTGAATTAACTGGATTAACTAAATCAGGTTCATATACTATTAAAGAATTACAAATTAGTGATCAAGTAAATTCAGATACTAATTTAACCAAATTAGATGAATTATCTACAGTTACAGCAGATAGCAAACAATTTACTTTAACTTCTCAAACTTCAGAAGTAACATCTGTAACTTCAACTACTACGTTAAATAATGCAACTGTAACTATTAAATTAGGTGCTGCAGATGCCTTTACAATAGGTAAACAAGCAACTTTAAAATTAAGAAAACAAGGTTCTGATACAGAAACAAGTCAAACTGTTGCTTTAACCAATGATAACAGTGTTCCAAAAGGAGAATTTACTTTTAATAGTTTAGATTCAGGTTCAATTTATGTTTTAACTGGTATTAGTATTACTGATGTACCAAAAACAAACTTTGCTCAATCTATTACTGATGCAAGTAAACAAGTAGTTACAACTCCATTAATTTCAAGACTTATTATTGCACCAAGTACAGAAACAACTTATGGTTTAAGTGCTATTATACGTGATCCTTTATCAGGTTCAGGTGATAATAGATCATTTGATAATAAAAAAGTAAAAATTACTTATTATGCAACAGATAGTGAAAGTACTAAATTAACAGTTGAATCAACTATTAGTTTATCAAGAATAGATGCAAGTTTAACTAATTTAGTAAAATCAAAAACTTATAAAATTGAAAAAATTGAATATAGTGCAGCTGGTACTGAATTAACAGGAGATTTAACTGCATTAACATTTACTAGTGAAGTAACAGAAGAAAATAAACAATTTACAGTTACTCCAAAAACAGCACAAATTACTGAATTAAGTTATGAAAGTGTAACAAATAACAGTGGAACTGTAAAAGTTAAGTTTGCTAAATCAGTTGATGAATATTTAAGTACTTCAAGTAAACAACTAAAAATTAAATACCGTTCATCAGAAGATTCAGAAAGTAAAGAAAGTACTTTATCAAGTGCAACACTTGATGGAGAAAATGTTGTATATTCATTTGATTTACAAAATCTAGGACATGGTTCAAGTGTTAGAATTATTTCAGGAATAATTGAAGGAATAAATGTAAACTTTGCTTCTTCTATTACTGCAGAGCAAAAACAATTTAATACTACTCCAACAGTAAGAAACATTAGAAACTTTAAAGCAGATGAAGAAGGAAGTTGAAACATTGAAGTAAGACTAAAAGACTTAAAAGAAACTTCTGCTAATAAACAAATTAAAATTAAATATGTAAAAGAAAGTGAAGAAAATACTGAATTAACTTCTGAACCTGTAACTGTTTCTTCAAACAGAGCAACAATTAAAGTAACTGGTCTTGAAAAATACACACCTTACAAAATAAAACAAGTTATTTTAGTAGATTCAGGTGCAAATCCACAAAAAACCAATTTAGATTTTGAATCTTCAGTAGAAGATACTCATAAACAATTTAAAGTTATACCTAAATTAGCGACTATTGAAGCAGTTGAAGAAAAAACTTCAACCACAACTAGTTCATCATTTGTATTGCATTTCTCTGATGCTGATAGAAACTATTTAACTACTTACCACAATATAACCATTAAATATAGACAAAAAGGGCAAACAGAAATTAAAGAGAAAAATGGAACTGTAGATACTACTGCATTAAAAGCATCCTTTAGTTTTACAGTAGGACAAGATAGTTTTGTACAAGCTTCTTATGAAATCCTATCTGTAATTTTCCAAGGAGATCAACTAAATTCAGGAGTTAAAAATACAACTAACAACCCTGAAGGTGTATTAATCTTATTTAAAGATACTTTAACTAAAAATGATAGAACATTTGCTACAACAACAGATGTTTCATCAATTAGTACAACACCTGATGAAACTACTGCTGAAGTAACAGTAAAAATTAATGATAATTCTCAAACCTATGTAGGTTCAAGAATTAAAGTTGTTTATACTTTAAAAGATGGTCAAAATGAAATAACTTCAAGTGATGCAGAAATAGTACCAAGTAATGAAAATGGTAAATCAGAAGCAGTTGTTACTTTAACAGGATTGCAAAAAGAACATACATACACTATTAAGAAAGTATTAATTAATAATATAGAAACTCCTTTTGCTAGTGGTTTTGAAGACAATTCCAAAACTTTCAAAACAGTTGGAAAAACTGCAACAGTTACTTCTATTACTCAAGAAGCAAATTCAATTGCTAAAGATACAGCAACAGTTACTGTAACATTTGATAGTGCAGATGCATTCTTAGAAGGAAGTACTACAGTAGAACCTGCTACAACTGCTAAAAACTTATACTTAATTTTCTCTTCTAAAACAACAGGAGCAGTAAAAAATAGTAGTCAAAACGGTACTAATACAGCAGCACCTGCTACCGCTGTAACTAAAGATGGAAATACTGTAAAAGCAACCTTTAATTTAAGTGGTTTAGATGCAGGAGATACTTATGAAGTAATTTCTGTACAAGAAAGAGTGGGAGAACCACAAGCAAATGATGTACAATTTACTTTATCTGATAGTTTAACTAATAAAGACTTTAAAACATTACCTGCTTTAGGTTCAATTACTAAAAATGTAAATATTGAGAAAAAAGCAATATTAACTATTGATGTAGTTAATGCTAATGATATTGTTGAACCAAGTGCTTCAACAAGTGGTACTTTAACTTATACAAGAGTTGCTGATAATAGCGAGCATACTGCAAGCTTTACTTACAATAATAAAACTTCAATTCAAGTTGAATTAAATGATTTACAAAAAGATGAAGAGTATCAAGTAGTTAAAGCAACTATTAATGGTAAAGATTTAGAATTTACAAATGCAACTAATACAGATGCTAATAAGAAATTTAGAACAAGTGTTAGAACAGCAGAAGTAACTGTAACTGCTAATAGTGATAAACAAGTTGGTACTGGTACATTTACTTTAACATTTGGAAATCAAGATGAATTCTTAAATAAAGGTTGAACTGCTAATATTTCTTATCAAGCAACAAATGGACTTGAAAGAAAAATTACTCATAATACTTCTGTAGATATTAGTAATAAATCTGCAACCTTTACTTTAAGTGGTTTAACAGGTGGACAAACTTATCAAGTTACTGATATTACTTTAACTAAAAAAACAGATAATACTACTTCTTCTGTAAGCAGTGTTCTTGCAAGAATGCAAGGAACTAGTGGATTAATTAATACTAAAGCACAAGTAAAAGGTATTAGATATGTATCTGCAAGTGAAGGAAATGCTGCTGTAACTGTATCATTTGATAATACAAACTTAGATATTGCAAATAATGGAACTGTTGCAATAGAATATGAATTAGTAAATGCACTTGCTGATGGAAATCATAGTGGAAGTGCAACAGCAACAGTTACTGTTTCTAATAATAATAATAATAGTATTGCGACATTCGATTTAACTAACTTAGTTAAAGGGCAAGATTACAAAATAACAGCTATTAAAAAAGATTCAACTTCTGGTAAAAGTTTAATTTTCAACACTAACATAAGTCAAGATACAAATCCAGAAAGAAGATTTAAAACTATTACACAAACAGGAGTTGTTAGTGCAATTAGTTTTGCAAATCAAACAGTAAATAGTGCTAATGTTACTTTAACATTTGAAGATGAATTTATTAAAACAGGACAACAAGTTTCTCTATTATATAGAAAAGTAGGAACTACTGATTCTTATAATACTGCTCTAGTAGAAGTAGGTGCAAATAAACAAGTAACAGTTGCTTTAACTAATTTACAAGCGGGATCACAATATGAAGTAATTGGTGGAACACTAATTCCTTCATCTGCTTCAGTAACTATTAAACAAGAATTAATGAATAATAACTCTAATAAGTTCTATACAAAACCAGAAATTTCTGCAATTGAAATTACTCCTACTTCTGAAACAGAAGCAAGAGTGGTATTAACATTTGCAGATGGTGAAAATTCATTAAATGGTCACTCACTACATTTAACTGCAGTTCTTAAAAATAGTCAAGATGCTTCAAGTAATCAAAATCAAGCAAATGCAACAGTATCTAATGGTAGTGCAACATTTAACTTAAGTGGATTAACTAAGTATACTGAATATAAAATAACTTCAGTTGCTGATACATCTAACAATAGTAGTACTGAAGTTCCTTATAATCCTATCTTTGCAGATAACACTGGAGAGTTAAGAACTTCTAAAGAATTTAGAACACTTGGATTAAATACTACACTAGAGTTTGTAGCACAAACTTTTGGTGCTAACTCTACTGATGCAACCACAGAAAGTGCAAAAGTTAAATTTACTGTTGCACAAGCAGATAGAACATTTGCTAAAAATAAAAATATTTCTTTAAGATATGTACAATTAGATAGTACTGGTAATGAAATGGCAGATACTCAAAAAACTTCACCATTAAATGCAAGGTTAGCAGAAGATGGAAATATTGAGTTTGATTTAACTAAAGCAAGTGATGGACTACTAGATGGTACTAAATATAAAGTAAAAGAAATTATTGACCTTTCACCTGCAAGTGAAAGAATCACATTCAACTTACCTTCAAATAATTCAATTTTTGAAACATTAGTAAAACAACCACAAATTACAAAAATTGAATCTTTAAAATCAGAACACGATACTTCATTTGATACTAATAATCCACTTAATATTGATACTACAAAAGCATTCAAAACTAAATTTAATATAACTTTTGATGATCCTAAATCTGCTATTAAATGAGATACAGTAAATGATTGAAGTATCCAAGCAATTAGAAAAGGTAGACACAAAGGTGAAGCAGATATGAATATTAAAAACAGTAATATTCATTTATCTAGATTAATGGATAGCAGTAATAATCCTACTTCAACTTTACAAGTAGAAATTACAACCAACAACATTGAAGATATTGTTGGATCACAAATTGTATTCCAAGTTAATGCACTAAAATATGGATCAAGAGTAGGTAATACTTCAGATGCTACAACTACTGTAACAATTCCACATATTGCAGAAGATAATAAAGGAATACAACTTGTTGGTTCTACTAAAGCTAAATTATTTGTTGAATCAATAGCTTATACTTCTAACTATGGTGATAAATCATACGGAATTACATTTAAAATCTTTGATCCAAGAAGAAGTTTTAAAAATACAAGAGAATTTTCAAGAGCAAATGATAGATGAGTTGATACTCTTGGTTATTCATCATTAAATCCTGTTCTTTTCTTAAAAACAACAGATGGATTTGGTGCACCTGCAAAACAAGGATTTACAACTAACTCAGACCATAGTAATATAACAGGTGCTAAATTTATTACAGAGACTTCAACTAAAGCAACTTCAGGATTTAAACTAAAACAAAGTGCAAATGATATATTAGGTACTAATCCTACTTGAGAAAGTATAAGATTTAAAACTTATTATACTTCAACTTGAAGAGATGAAACTAATCCAGACTATACATATGTTTCACTATTAAGTTCAGTAGGTGATGAAAGTGAAATCTGAAAATTATTCCAAAAATATGTTAAAGTTGATGAAAGTGCAGTATTTTCATTACTAAAATATGTACCTTCAAGTTTTGATTTAACTCCAAGTAATGATCAATACTTTGTAGATGGTACAAGTGATGTATCTGAAGGTTCAACTTTAGCAAGTCCAGGCATATATAATTCACTTCATTATTTTGCTCCTTTACAACAAAGTAATGCTGATACACATCCTGATTCTCATTTTAACTTAGCAGTAAGAAGTAACGGTGATAAAAATGACTTTATTTTTGAAAATAAACCAGGTGTACAAGGTCATAATGAAGTAAGTCGATTTGTAGCATTTAATAAAACAGTTTGAAATAATGCTGATAGAACACTAAAAATGAATTATTTCGTGCCAGCAACAGCACCAGATAGAACTGTTAATGCTATTAACTTAAAAGGTTATGCAGTGTTTGAAGACAGACAAGGTAACTTATACTTTGCAGGAGATGAAAATGGAAATCCACAATCACTTGCAACAACTGATGCAAGTAATAATTCAGTTACATTCTATGTAAACTATAATGGAATTGCTGAAGATGAAAAAGCTCCAGATTCTACTGAATTTAGATTAATTGGTGTATGAAGTCAAAAAAGTGATGATGCTAAAATTGCTCCTGTGTTAATTCACATTAACAAACAGCAAGAAACATTAATTCAATTTGAAATCAATCCAGTTAACAACACTTCAGAGACAACTTCTTTAGAAGCAATAACAGCAGCTCCTTCAAATTAACACATCCTAAAAACAAAATCTAATCTTAAGAGGTTAGATTTTTTTATTTGGACAAAAGAAGTCAAAGATAATAGTTTAAAGTAATCATCAAACAATTGCTTGAAGAAGAAATTAAGTAATCTTTCTGTATACTAGGGCCTAAACCATTAACAAAATAAAAAGAAGAAAAAAAATTTTATTAATAAATTAATAAAGAATTTGTTTAGAACCTAAATTTTTACTATTTTTCTATACTTAGCAAAAAATAACACATTTTCAACAAAAAAATGTGTTTTTTTATCAAAATTTTTGATTTTTTTCTT
>NZ_JBTGVE010000010.1:0-34467 GCF_054343415.1 Mycoplasma sp. AC157
ATGTTTTCAAATTTTACTGAAGTATTTTTATCTTCTCTTCTTTTGGATTTTTTTCTAACTATGCAAAATAAATTTAATTTATTCATAATTCTACCTATTTTCCTGTAATTTATCTTTATTTTATGTTTTTTTTCGATAAAAACTTCAAGTCTTTTTCTTCCATACAAACAGTTATTTTCAGTAAAACCTTCATAAATCAATTTTTCTTCTTGATTCAATTCTTTTGCTTCAACATTTTTATTCTTGTTTCTGTAAAAAGTTGATTTAGAAATTTTCATAGTGAAGAGAAATTTTCTAAAATTTCTTGCTTCTTTTTTTTCTTTTTTTTGCTCTTCTTCATGTTCTTTTACAACACGATTAAAAATCTCATCAAAAACTTCTTTAGGTAAAACATCTTGATAAATTTTTATGGATTTAATTAAAATTTCTCTTGGGATACTATCCCAAATTTTTTTCTCTTCTTCTGGTGTTAAGATTTTTCTTCCAACGCCTTTATTTTTCTTAGGTGATTTTCCTGTTTGAGATTCTAAATTCATACCTAAATTATAAAGTTTAACTTTTTCTTTAAAAAACATTTTTTTAAAATTAGTTGGTTCTGTTTTTCTAAAATGAAAATATTCGGTTCAAAATAAATCTAAATTTCTCATTTTCTCACAATTAGCTAAATATTTTTTAATTCAATATTTTCATTCTTCTGGTTTTAATTGTTTTGACATTTTTCTCCTTAAATAAAAACATAAATTTGGTGTCCCAAATTTATGTCCCTGTTTAATCATTTAAATTTTGTCCTGTTTTTTGAAAATAAACAGCTTTTAGTTTGCTAAAAGAAGCATTTTCGCTTTTTATATTACTATCAATACTATCAAAAGTTTTATTGCTTCCTTTTAAGACAAGATTTTTCATTTGTGAATAATTTGCAGAAACACTTTGATTTCCAATTCTTACAAATATTTTTCTATTTCCATTATCTATTATGTAGTAAGGAGTTTCGTTTCCTGGAGAAACTGTTAATATTATAAAATCTTTATTTTCATATTTTTGTATAGTTAGTTCTATATCAGGAATTGGATCTAATTTGGTTTTAATTATTTCACTAATTTTTTCAGAATCTTTTTTAGCATTAACTAAACCTACAAATCGATCATTGTCATCAATACCAAAAATGATTTTTCCGCCTTTTGTATTGGCAAAAGCAACAACAGTTTTTAATCAATTAATAACCTTATTTTCTTCTAACATTACTTTTTTTTCACAAAAACTTGTTTCACCAATATATTTTTTCAAATCCATTTTATTTCCTTTTTATTAAATATGTATATTAAAATTATACAATTTTTGTTTTAATAAAGTGGAATAATTTAAGATTTTATAATAAGAATTATTTTGCGTTTATATTTATTCAATTTTATATTGTTTTTCTTAAATAATTCCATAGAAAAGCATATTTTAAATAACTAAAATTATTTAAATTTTTGGTTTCTTTTTTCTTATTTATAGGACCAAGATCTCCGTTAATTTCTTTATATCTTTTTGCTATATCGATTAATTCTTCTCTTGTAAAATCATCTCACGTAATTTGTCTAGGTTTTTTAACTTTTTTAGTACTCGGTTTTCTCTTGGAAGTTCTTTTTGTTGACAATTCTAATCTCATATTTAAATTATATAATACTTAATTATTATCTTTTTCAATTTTATATTTAATAAAAATAAAGATTTTGTTTTTTTATAAGACGAACAAAAAACTTAACACAAAGTTAAGTTTTTGTCTAATTTTACTTTAAGGCAGTATTAGTGAAATGACTATTTTGCTAATTCTTGTTTTAATTTTGCAATTTCACCGTCTAATAATTTTTCTCATTCACTAGACTTATCATTTGGTAAAAATAAGTTTAGTGCTAATCTTGCCCCTTCTCTTTGTTGTTTTTCATATTCTTTTTTTTCTGCTTCTGATTTTTTATCATATTCTGATTGATTTTGTTTAATTGTTACTTTTACAGTTAAATCAATGTATTCTTCTTTCTTTTTATCTAGTGAAGATTGACATGAAACTGCTAATGCAGCAGTTGTTAAAACAGAAATAGGGGTAGCTAGTAATAAAAGTTTCTTTTTCATATTTTTTTCCTTTCTAAACACAGGGACATAAATTGTCCCACTTTATATTATTAAGAAACTGAAGGGCCGAAAACTATTAATTTTAATGCATTAATTTCTCTATCAAGATATTCTTCATTCGGAATTTTATCATTAGGAAAGTCCTTAACTCTATCTAATTTTTCTTTTGTTTCTTGAGCATACTTGTTTCTTATATTTTCCAGTAGTGAAGGATTTGTATATTTAGCAATTGTTTTATACAAATCAAATTCACTTTGAATTAATGATTCATAATATCTTTTTACTAAATCTTTATATTCTTCTATTTTTTCTGGAATAGATTTTTTCTTTTGTTGTTCAACTGCTTTTTGTGTTGTTTCACTGCAAGAAATGGTAGTCATTAAAGCAATTGGACTTAATACACAAAAAGAAAATAAAATTTTACTTTTTTTTATATCTCACCTCCTTTCCATTAAAAATTATTGAAAAATTTTATTAAATTTTATTTTTTTTATAAATTAATTTGTCTACATATTTTTTAATTACATAATGAATTTTCGAATCTTTACTTTCAACAGAACAAGATAAAACTGTAAAGAAAGGAACGCTTAATGTAGAAGAAAAATTATTATATTTTTTATCTTTTTCATTTGAATTTATCGAACTTTCTTTTTATTTTTTAATATTTTTAAACGATCTTTTCAATCGTCACTAGCATATTTTTTAAAATCATAAATTGATAATAAATATTTAAAATTAGTTACACTAAATTCTAAATTTTTAATCATAATTTTTTCATTTTTTATTTTTTGTTCAACAAAATTTTTTAGACCTTTTTTCAATCATTTATTTACTTTTTGTAGTTCTAGTTTATCATTAAAGATAGAAACAAAAATAATGAAAAACATTTTACTTTTGTTTCATAATTTATGATTTTTATTCACAAAAGAAATAGAAAACTCTGAATTTTTCTTTATTATTTCTTCAATTGTTTTTTCTGCTTTTTCTATGCTTTTTCTGTTATTTTCCTTATTTATGTAATTATTTAATTTATCATATTGTCTTTTTAAAAAAGGTTCTATTTTTTTTTCTATTAATATTAAGATAATAAAAACCAAATGAAGAAATAATTTCATTTTTACTTTTTCATATTTGATCTATGTGCTTTAAGTAATCAATTTTTTGTTTTTGTTCAATTATTTCAAAGTAATTTTTAATAAGATCTAATGATGTTCCATATATAACTTTTATGAATCCTTCGTTATTGCTATTTGAATTTGTAATTGAATCATATACACGAGAAATTTCCGCTGTTTTTCTAGAAAAACCAGCTTGTATAATTGAATCAAATATTTTTTTATATTTGTCTGTTTTAATTTTGGATATTGTTATTTCTTCGTTATTTTCAAATTTTATATTATATTTTTCTATAGTTTCAAATTCACTGGTTTTTCTTTTTTCTTTAGAGTATTCAACAAATAAAAAATTATTTTCTATATTTTTTAATATTTTTTCTTTATCTTTTATATTATTTTTTGCATATTCATAAATAATTTTTAACATATTTTTTATATTAGAATCATTTATGGCATATCCTAAAAAAATAACTGGTTGCTTTATAAGCAAAGAAAGTATCCTAGATTTTATTAATTTATATTCATTTTCAAATCTCATATAGTCGCTTTTTGTTATTATAATATCTTCCGGTGAAGTAACGCAACCATGAATTTTATAAATACTTCCTACATCTTTTTCAAAAACAATTTTATCCCCTATAAGTGGTTTGAATTTTATATTATCTTCTGTATTTATTTTTTTATCATTCAATATAGTTTCTAATAATTTATCATAATTGGTTGTTATAATGCAATAAAAATATTGTGAAGCTTTTTGAAACAAGTTTATTTCTTCTTTATAAGAATCTTCGTTTATTTCAAATTTTTCTAATTTATTTTTAATAAATAGTTTAAACCTGCTAATTCACTTTTCTTCTTTTAGATAGTTTTTATAAAAATCTTCATTTATTTCTTTTCATTTACCGATCTGATCTATTTTAACTAAAGAATTAAATTCTTTTTCCATTTCTTCAGCAATTAAACTATAATCATTTTTATATTTATAAACTAATTCGAGAAAAAGATTTTCTTTTTCTTCTTGGGATAATTTGGAAGTAGATTCTAATAATTCTTTATAAATAGTTTCTAATAATTCTCTCCATGTGTAAGATTTAACTAAATATCTTTTACTAAAACCAGAACCAATAAATAAAACAGGAAGATTATCATTAAAATTTTTCTTATTGATAAAGTCTTTTAGATTTTTCTTATCCATTTTCTCCTTTCTTAAAGTTAATTTTACAAAAAAAAAAAAAAGCAAGGATTTGGCAAAAAGTAGTTAAATTCAAAGAATTTTACATATATAATCTTATTTTATTACATATAAAAACTTAATTTTTTATTTTACTTTTAATTTAAAGTTAAGTATCGATTTTTATTATAATTAAAAGTTTTATGAATAAAAAAACACTGCATTTCTGCAGTGTTGATGAAATAATTATTTTGCTAATTCTTGTTTTAATCTTGCAATTTCACCGTCTAATAATTTTTCTCATTCACTAGACTTATCATTTGGTAAAAATAAGTTTAGTGCTAATCTTGCCCCATCTCTTTGTTGTTTTTCATATTCTTTTTTTTCTGCTTCTGATTTTTTATCATATTCTGATTTATTTTGCTTAATTGTTAGTTTTACAGTTAAATCAATGTATTCTTCTTTCTTTTTATCTAGTGAAGATTGACATGAAACTGCTAATGCAGCAGTTGTTAAAACAGAAATAGGGGTAGCTAATAATAAAAGTTTCTTTTTCATATTTTTCCTTTCTTTGAATGTTATTTTTAGTTTAATGCTTTTGCATCTTTGTTAGCTCATACGATTGTTAAGATATAAGCTACTATTGGTCAAATAGAGAAAATCATTCCTAAAATTGAACCAACAAATGGAATAAATGAGAATATTGAATTTATTATAATTATTATCATTACTGATAATCAAACAGCAAAGTATTTTTTGTTAGAACCATTTGTTGCATCTTTAATTTTTAATGCAGCAACAAATCCAACAATTGATAATACTAATATTACAATGTTTGAAAAGAAATTCAATATTCCAACAATTAATATAGAACCAACAAGTCCCACACCAGCAGCAAGTGCTCCTTCCGCACTTTGAGTTGCTGCAGCTCCTGCTGCAAATGCTAAAGTTATTATAAAGAGAATTAGACCTGAAAAGGTTAATATTAGATTGGTAATTGAAAAGTTTTTTAAACTTCTTAGTTTTTCTTTAATATTTATTTGCATATTTTTTCCTTATTTTATTTTTGATTAATTGAAATTTTAAAAAATGATTCATTGAAAAATATTGAAAATATATTATAAGAATTTCTTATTTTATAATCTCAAATATCAATTTGCATCATTTTTTAAATTAAATTTTACAAAAAAAAAAAAAGCAAGTATTTGGCAAAAATTCATAAAATTTGAACAATTTTACTATATATTTTTTATACAAATGAATTAACATTTAAGATTTGGAAATTCATTTAAAATTAGTTAATGAAAAGTTTTATTGAATAAAAAACACTGCATTTTTGCAGTGCTAATGAAATAATTATTTTACTAATTCTTGTTTTAATTTGATGATAATATTAAGTCTACTAAATGTTTTCTTGCTTTAACGATTTCATCGTCTAATATTTTTTCTCATTCAATAGATTTACCCTCTGTTAAAAGAGAATCTAATCCAGCTTTAACTTTGTCTTTTTGTTGTTTTTCATATTCTTTCTTTTCAGTTTCTGATTTTTTATCATAATTTGATTGATTTTGTTTAATTGCTATTTTTACACCTAAATTAATTAATTCTTCTTTCTTTTTATCTAAAGAAGTTTGACATGAAACTACTAATGCAGAAGTTGTTAAAACAGAAAGGGAGGTAGTTAATAATAAAAGTTTCTTTTTCATAGTTTTCCTTATTTTTATTTTTGATTAATTGAAATTTTAAAAAATGAATTATTGAAAAATTATTGAAATATATTATTAGAATTTTTCATTTTATAATTGCAAAGCACAATTTGTATCATTTCTTATAACTTAATTCTACAAAAAAAAAAAAAACAAGGATTTGACAAAAATTCATAAAATTTGAACAATTTTGCATATATAATCTTATTTTTCTATAAATAAATTCATATATAAACTTTTGTAAAGTTTTAAAACAAATTACAAAGAAAATAGGGTTATTTTCAACTTAATTATTAATGTTTTTTTATTATTTTGCTAAAATTTAAATAATTATGATAAAGAAGAAATTTAATTTTTTTGTTTTTTTAAAAGAACACTTTCCAGCTAGTTGAAGTAAATGAAAATTATACTTAAAATTTTCTTTACCAATTATTCTTTCAGGAATACTTTTTTCACTAAATGGTTTCATTGATAATTTTATGGTAACAAAAATACCTCATGGTGTTGATTCTTTATCTTATGCCAATTCTTGAACAGGAATTATAGGTGGTGTTATTGGTGGAATTTCTATAATTTGTTCAGTGCTTGTTGGACAGTATTGAGGAAGCAAAAATTACAAAAAAATAAAAGAAGTAATGAGAGTAAGAGTTTTATTGACTTTTAGTTGTATGACTATATTTGCAATTTTTGCTCTCACTTTATCTGAAAAAATGATTTCTGTTTTTTATCAAACTAATCAAGATCCAGCAACATTGCAACAATCAGTAGATTATTTAAGATTAATAGTGATAACATGAGTTATTTTTGGTTGAACTTCTCCAATGAGTTCGCTTCTTGCAGAAACAGGGCATGGAAAAGAAGCTTTAATTTCTTCAATTGGATCTTTACTAATTAACATTTTTTTAAATATTCTTTTAATATATGTTTTTAAATTAGGAGTTAAAGGGGCAGCATATGCTTCCATAGCTGCAAGAATTTTTGGAATATTTGGTGATACTTTTTTTGTATTTTTAAAAATAAGAAAAACATTAATTAATCCTTTATCACTTTTTAAAGTGTCAAGAGATACATGAAAAAAAGTTGTTTTTAGATTACATAGTGCCTTTTTAATTACAGGAAATTCTGTATTAATAATATTAAGAAGTGCCCTTTTTAATAGAATTTTTCCTCAAGGAACAATTGGAAAAGAAGAATGAGCAATTGGAGCTGCTGCTATTCTTGGATTAACAGGAGCGATAAGTGAAATATTTTTAGCTGTTTTCGGAGCTCTTAGTTCTAACATTTCTGTTTTTGTTGGAAAACATCTAGGAAATAAGGAATTTGAAATTGCTAAGAAAAACGCAAATGAACTTAAAGGTTTTCATTCAACAATTGCACTTGCATTATCATTATTGCTTTTACTTTTTACTGTATTTATCCCGTATATTGATTATTTTGCTGCTGAAATAGGAAAAAATTCAGATACAATTTTAGAAGCTAAAAAATTATATTTATCACAATTACAAGCAACACTTTTTGTAGTAGTGGTATTCAATCCAATTTGAATTTGATTTTCTACTTCAAGTAGATTAATAGCTTCTGGAGGAAGAACAAACTTAGCATCATTACTTGAATTTAGTTTAGAAATTGTTGCTTTATTATGACTAGTAATTATAACTTTTGCAATTAAACCACAATCTCTTGGTTTAAGTTTAAGTCAAACATATTGAATTTTCTTTTTAGTTGATTTAATCAAATTCCTTGTATTTGAAATAGTGTATTTAAAAGTAGACTGAGCAAGACACATAGATGATCCATTAATAAAAAGAAAAGTGTGAGAAAAAAATGTCTTCAACAACGACTAAAGGAATTGTTATTAATTATCAAGAATACGATGATTATGATGCAATTGTTAAAATTATTACCAACAAGAGAATTATTTCTTTTCTTGCTCGCGGAGTAAGAAAAGTACATAGTAAAAACAGAAGTTCTTTGTTACTTTTAAATGAAGCAGAATTTGAAATCTTTTTAGCCAGACTCAATAATAGAATGTCTAAACTTAAAAAAGCAACACTTATTAGTTTTTTTGATTTACAAAATAATTCTTTTTCATATACAGAATTACAAGAAATCCTTTTTTATTTAGATAAATTAGAATATTCTAACTCTTATTTATATGAACTTATAAAACAGAGTATAAAAATAGCAAATAAAGAAAATGTTTTCTTTATTAAAACATATCTTCTTTGTCATTTATTAGAATACTTTGGTTATAAACAATCTTTTGATAAATGTGTTACTTGTAAAAGTAATAAAGAATTAAGAGATTTTCAATTTTTTGAAGGTGGTTTTAGTTGTAAATACCACTTCAAAACAAGTTTTCAAAGAACAATTGAAGAATTAAAGACATTTTATTATTTATCTCATTCATTAGAAGTTTATATAAAATTTGCTAATTATAAAGCAAATTTCTCTATATATAAAGAGATTAAGCAATTTATTAAGGAAAATATTATATAATTAATAAATATATGTTAAGAATAATAGCAGGAAATTTACGTGGCAGAAAAATAGAACAACCAGACTTAGAAATAGTAAGACCAACAACGGATAAAACAAGAGAAGCCATTTTTTCTTCTATTCAATTTGAAATAGAAGAATCATTAGTTTTAGATTTATTTGGTGGTTCGGGAGCGGTTTCTTTTGAATTTATTTCACGTGGTGCAAAAGAAGTTTTTTTATCTGAAAAAAATAGAAAAATTTTTAATCATATTGTTAATGAACAAAAGAAACTAAAAATTCAAAATATGCATTGTTATAATCTTTCTGCTCTTCAATTGATAAATATGAAAAAGGATAATAAATTTAATTTTATTTTTTTAGATCCACCTTATGAAGAAAAAACATTATTAAATGAAACTTTAAAAGAAATAGCAAACAATGATATTCTTTTAGATAATGGTCAGGTCATTGTTGAAACAAATAGTGATAATATAGAAATTAGTGAATATTTTGAAATTTTAAAAGAAAAAAAATACGGTAAAACTTATATTTATTTTTTAGGTAAGAAATAATAAAGGAAATATATGAAAAAAAATAAGTTAGTAATTTTAGCTGGTCCTTCTGGGGTTGGAAAAGGTACCATTGAAAAAATTTTATTTGAGAATAATGAATTAAAATTAAAGTTATCTTGTTCAGCTACAACAAGAAAACCAAGAGAAGGGGAAATAAATGGGGTACATTACCACTTTATTTCTAATGAAGAATTCGAAGATAAAATAAAGAAAAATGAATTTATTGAATGAAATAAACATTTTGATAATTATTATGGAACTCTTTACTCAGAAATTGAAAAAATTAATCAAGAAGGTTTTTTACCTTTACTTGAAATAGAAACAATCGGCGCATTAAATATAAAAAAATATTACAAAGAAAGAAACGAAGAAGATTCTGTTATTTCAATTTTCTTGTTACCACCTTCTATGGATGATTTGTATACAAGAATAAAAAATAGGGGAACAGAAAGTGAAGAGCAAATTCAAATAAGAATTGATAAAGCAGTTTTAGAATTAGAAGAAAAAGATAAATTTTTACACAAAGTAGTAAATGATATTCCTTTAAATGCTGCTTCTAAAATTAAAGAAATTATTATTTCTGAATTAAACAAATAAAACTTTTATAAAGGAAATTAATGGATAATTATATTTTTAAAACAAATAAAGGCAAAAGGGTTCAAAATGAAGACTCTGTTTTAATATTAGAAAATGAAAAAGTAATTTTTTCAATTGTTTGTGATGGAATGGGTGGACATAATGCAGGAGAAATTGCTTCACAAATAACAGTTGACACATTTAAAACATTATTTTCTACTTTAGAAATAAAAGAAGATAAAAAATCAATTACTAACTGATTTTCTAAAGGGATTAATGATAGTATAATCAACATGAACAAAGCAGCAGAAGAAAACGAACAACTTTTAGACATGGGTACAACAATGGTTGCAACCATATTTGTTAAAAAAAATAAATTACTTTCCTTTGTAAATATAGGTGATTCTAGAATTTATCTATATAGCGATATTTTACAACAACTTTCAAGTGATCAAAATTTAATGAACTATTATATAGAAAAAGAAAAGGTTTCTTTCGAAGTTGCTTCACAATTACCTGGAGCATCTTTTCTTACTTCTTCGCTTGGGCCTAAAAAACGCTATACACCTGAAATCGGTTTTCTTTCTTTAAGTAAAAGAAAAGAAAAAAGTTATTTAATTCAAACTACAGATGGAGTGCATGACTTTATTGATAAACCAACATTAGAAAACATTATGTTTTTGAAAGAAAAAGATCTTGAATACAAAGCAAATAAAATTATAGAAACAGCATTAGCAAATGATTCTAATGATAATTTAACAGTAGCAATAGTGGAAATTAAATAATGAATATACCAACATATAACAAAAAACTACTTCAAAACTATTATATTAGTAACACCTTAGGAAAAGGTGGAATGTCTGTTATTTATTTAGCTGTTAGAAAAAAAGATAATTTTAAGTGTGCAATCAAACTTATGAATTATGAATCAATGAGTGATTTAAGTATTGAACGTTTTAAAGAAGAAATAAGAATAACTAAAAAAGTTGATTCACCTTATGTAGCAAGATTAATTGATTCTTGTTTTGATTTAGAAAATAAGGAATTTTGAATTGCAATGGAACTTGTTGATGGAACCATTTTAAAAAACGTTATTGAAAGATCTGGAACGCTTTCTAAAGAAGATGTTGTTAATTACGCAAAACAAATAACTTTAGGAATTAAAGCAATTCACAAAGCCGGTATTTTCCATAGAGATATTAAAGACACTAATATTATGGTAACAAACCTAAATCAAATTAAAATAATTGATTTAGGTATTGCAATAGATAATGAATCACAAAGGTTGACACAAGAAAATAAAGTCATAGGTTCTGTTCATTATATGCCAGGAGAAATAGCTGATTATAAAGAAAAAGGTTCTGTAAAAATTGATATTTACTCTATTGGTATAGTCATTTATCAAATGTTAATAGGTTGTGTTCCTTTTTCAGGAGATTCACATCTTAAAATTCTTGCTAAACACAAAGAACAATCTTTGCCAAAGATTCAGAATTTAAAACCAACTACAAGTCACGGATTAATAAACATTATTCATCGATGTTTAGCTAAAAATCCATATGATCGCTATAACAATATGAACGAATTATATAATGATTTATCTACTTGTTTAAAACCTGAAAGACTAAGTGAAAATATAATAAATTTTGACCAAAAACAAAGGAAAAACCTTTTTGAATGGCTTGCAACCAGAACCGGAACAATTGTCATAATAAGTGTAATTGTAATTATTTTAATTTTGTTAATAATTACTTTAATTCTTTTATTTAGTTTTTAATATTAAGTCAACTAAATAAAAGAATAAATTAGAAAGGAATTTTGTATTGAATAAAAAAATTGGAAGAGTAATAAAGGTAATTGCTGGTTTTTATGATGTGGAAACTGAAAATAAAGAAATTATAAGATTAAGAGGAAGTGGTAAATTAAGAAACGACAATTTATCACCTGTTGTTGGTGATTTTGTTGAATATGACGAATTAGGTTTTGTGATAAAAGTTAAAGAAAGAAACAATGTTTTTGTAAGACCTAAAATAGCGAACATCGATCAAGTGATTATTGTAATGTCTGTAAAAGAACCTAATTTTAGCTCACTGCTTTTAGATAAGTTTTTAATGATTGTTGAAAGCAAAAACATTCAACCAGTTTTAGCCATTACTAAAATTGATTTAAATTCTAACTATAAAGAAGTTTTAAAAGATTATATTAATTTAAATTATGAAATTCATTTTATTGATAATCATAATAAGAAGGAAGTAAATACAGAATTTTTTGGACTTTTTAAGGACAAAGTTTCTGTATTTATGGGGCAAACTGGTGTAGGAAAAACAAGTTTAATAAATTTATTATCTGAAAATCAATTTGAAACACAATCCATTTCTAAATCCTTAAATAGAGGTAAACACACCACTAGAGTTGTACAAATGATAGATTGAAATCAAGGGAAGTTAATAGATACTCCTGGTTTTTCTTCGTTTGAAATAGAATTAAATAAAGATCAAATAGCAACTGCCTTTAAAATATTTAAATTAAATGCAAATTTATGTAAATTTCGCTCTTGTTTTCACTATAAGGAAGAAGAAAAATATTGTAAAATTAAATTAATGGTAAAAAACGGAGAAATACCATTAACTAGATATGAAAACTATCTTTACTTTTTAAAAGATTTTTTAGGAGAAAAAAATGAAATTAATTAGTCCTTCACTTTTAAGTATTACAAAAGAAAAGAGATTAGAAGTAGCTAAGATTCTATTTAATATGGGAATTAGTTGAATCCATTATGACTATATGGATGCTAAATTTGTTGAAAACAGAGCAATTGAAATTGAAGAAATAGAAAATATAAAAAATAATTCTAAACATCATACAATGGATATTCATATAATGGCTTATGAACCAGAAAAAATAATTGATAAGGTTATTGGTGTTGTTGATTATGCAACAGTTCATTATGAAGTTTTTGACAATCAAGAAGAGATTCTAAAATTGGTTAAAAAATATAAAAATAGAATCAAGTTAGGTATTTCAATTAAACCTAATACAGATTTTAGTGAAATTAAAGATTTACTTAAATATTTTGATTTATTATTAATTATGTCTGTAGAACCAGGTAAAGGCGGACAATCATTTATTGAAAATTCTTTAAACAAAATAGAAGAAGCAAGAAAATTTATTGATAATAATAATTTAAATGTAATTATTCAGGTTGATGGTGGTATTAATGATAAAACTGCTTTTGGTGCTTTCAAAAGCGGAGCAGATGTTTTGGTTTCAGGTTCATATTTAACAATTGAACCTTCAATAGAAAAATTAGAAAAATTATTAAAATAAGGAAATTATGTTAGAGTTTGGAACAGCAGGTATACGTGGTAAATTAGGAAATAAAGAAAGTGAACTAAACACTAAACACGTTTATAGAATTATTGATGGATATGCAAGATATTTACTAAAAAATTTTGCTAATGCAAAACAACAAGGAGTTGTTATCGGAAGAGATAATAGAAATAAATCATTTATCTTTCTAAAATTAGCAACACAAATTTTAAGTAAAAATTATGGTATAAAAGTTTATACTTCTAAAGAACCAATTGCAACCCCAATTGTTAGTTTTTTAATAAAACAAAAACAAGCAATAGGTGGTATTAACATTACAGCTTCTCATAATCCTAAAGAATATAATGGTATTAAAATTTATAATAAATTTGGAGCTCAAATCCTTCCTGATGAAGTTAAAAAATTGATTCCATTTTTTAAAAAATATAATAAAATCAACAATAATTTAAATACAAAAAAAATAAATTTTAATAAAAAAGTAATTTGTATAGATAAATATTTACCTGTTTATGTTCAAGAGATATCAAGAATTTTTTCTAATAATTTGTTTGATAATAACCTTAAAATAGCTTATTCGCCACTTCATGGAACCGGTTCTCAAGTTATTAAATTGATTGAAAAACAAACTTCAGTTAAATTTTTAAAAGTAGAATCTGAAATGAAAAATAGCAAACACTTTAATTTTGTTTCGTATCCAAATCCGGAAGAAAAAAGTGCTTATATTAATTTAATTGATTTAATGAAAAAAAACAAAATTAAATATGGGATTTTAACTGATCCTGATGCTGATAGAATTGGTTTTGTAGAACAATTATCAAATAATGAATTTTATTATTTTACTGGTAACGAACTAGCAACTATAATTTTCAATTTTTTAGTAGAAGAAAATTACTATAAAGAAAACGATCTATTAATTTATTCATTTGTGTCAAGCAACCTTCCTTCTATTATTGCTAATAAGCACAATATTAAAAGTCAAATTATTCCTACAGGTTTTAAATGAGTAGGTCCTGAAATAAATAAATATAAAGAAAAATCGCATATTTTTGCATTTGAAGAAAGTTATGGATCTTTAATCAATAGTGATATTTCTTTCGATAAAGATGCATTTCAATCATTAATTTTAATATTAAATATTTTATCTAAAAAAAGAAATATTTCCTTTTTAGAAGAGTTAAATAATATTTATAAAAAATATGGATTTATTTTTAGCAAGGTAGTTTCAATAGAATTGAATTCAATGGAACCATCAAAAATAAACTCTTATTTAGAATCATTTTTAAAAATAAATTTTAGTTTGAAAGTTTCAAAAATTATTGATTATCGAAAAGGTTATAATAATATTGTTGAAAATATGGTTCAAATATTTTTTGAAAATAATTCTTGAGCAGCATTGCGTCCTTCAGGAACAGAACCTAAAATAAAACTTTACATTTTTTCATTAGAAAAAAATAAAACTGAAGCTCAAAATAATTTAGATAAAATACTAAAACAAGCAAAAGAAATATTTATTAAATAAGACACTCGTTGTCTTATTTTTTTAATATAACAACAGTACTATAAAAAAAATAATTTTTTTCGATACACTCGGCTAAGTTGTTATATAATTTATACACTTAATTATTATTAATAATAATGTTTATGAATAATTAAGTTTGTGAATATATAAATTAAAATTTAAAAATTGAAAGGAAAGACAATGCCAACAATAGCACAATTAGTTAGTCAAGGACGTGTTAATAAAGTAAGAAAAACAAAAGCTCCTGCACTAATAGTTGGTTACAACTCTTTACATAAAAAAGAAACAAAATTACCTTCACCTTTTAAACGTGGAGTTTGTACAAGGGTTGCAACAATGACACCTAAAAAACCTAACTCAGCATTAAGAAAATATGCAAGGGTTAAATTATCAAACGGAATGGAAGTTACAGCTTATATACCAGGAGAAGGACACAACTTACAAGAACACTCTGTAGTTTTAATTCGTGGTGGAAAAGTTAAAGATTTACCAGGGGTTAGATACCATATCGTTAGAGGAACACAAGATACAGCTGGTGTTAATAAAAGAAATCAAGCTAGATCTAAATATGGTGCAAAAAAACCTAAAAAATAATAATTTTATAATATAAAAAATATAGGAGAAAAAATGTCAAGAAGAAAACAAGCGCCTATTCGTGATGTATTAGCTGATCCAATTTTTAACTCTAAATTAGTTACAAAATTAGTAAATGCAATTATGTTAGACGGAAAAAAATCAACAGCGCAAACTATTTTATATTCAGCTTTTGATATTGTTAAGGAAAAAACAGGAAAAGATCCTTTAGAAGTTTTCCAACAAGCTATCAATAACATAACACCTCAATTAGAAATTAGATCAAGAAGAGTTGGGGGAACAAACTACCAAGTTCCAATGGAAGTTTCTGCAAGAAGAAAACAAACTTTATCATTAAGATGATTAATTAATTATTCAAGATTAAGAGCAGAAAAAACAATGGACTTAAGACTTGCAAACGAAATTATCGATGCATCAAACAACACCGGTGGAGCAATTAAGAAAAAAGAGGATACACATAAAATGGCAGAAGCAAATAAAGCATTTGCACATTTTAGATGATAATTATGGCAAGAAAATTTGACCTTAAAGATTATCGTAACATCGGTATAATGGCTCACATTGATGCAGGTAAAACCACAACAACAGAAAGAATTTTATTCCATACAGGAAAAATCCACAAAATTGGTGAAACTCATGATGGTGGTTCACAAATGGACTGAATGGAACAAGAAAAAGAAAGAGGGATTACAATTACCTCTGCTGCTACAACAGCTTTTTGAAAAGATAAAAGAATTAACATTATCGATACACCAGGACACGTTGACTTCACTGTTGAAGTTGAACGTTCACTTAGAGTATTAGATGGTGCTGTTGCGGTTTTAGATGCTCAATCAGGAGTAGAACCACAAACAGAAACAGTTTGAAGACAAGCAACAAATTATAAAGTTCCAAGAATTGTTTATGTTAACAAAATGGATAAAGCAG
Source organism: Mycoplasma sp. AC157 (assembly GCF_054343415.1). Lineage (NCBI taxonomy): Bacteria > Bacillati > Mycoplasmatota > Mollicutes > Mycoplasmatales > Mycoplasmataceae > Mycoplasma > Mycoplasma sp. AC157. The sequence continues at coordinate 16,104 of NZ_JBTGVE010000010.1, forward strand.
GAGCTGATTTTGAAGCTTCAATCCGTTCAGTTAAAGAAAGACTTGGAGGTAACGCGGTTGCTATCCAATTAAATATTGGTGCTGAAAATGACTATAAAGGATTAATTGACCTTGTAGAAATGAAAGCATTTGAATACGATGGAGAAAAAGAAGAAATTGCTAAAGAAATCGAAGTTCCAGTTCATTTATTAGATAAAGCTAAAAAAATGAGAGCAGAATTAGTAGAAGCAGTAGCAGATTTTGATGAAGAAATAATGATGCTTGCTTTAGAAGGTGAAGAAATTTCAGCTGATAGATTAAAACAAGCAATTAGAAAAGCAACATTAACTTCAGAATTTTTCCCTGTAGTTTGTGGAACATCATTTAAAAATAAAGGTGTTAAAAAAATGATCGATGCAGTTGTTGATTATTTACCTTCACCTTTAGATGTACCTGCTATTAAAGGATATATAGGTGATGAAGTTGTTGAAGTTCCAGCTTCAGATGATTATGATTTTTCAGCATTAGCATTCAAAATTATGAATGACCCATTTGTTGGAACTTTAACATTCTTTAGAGTTTATTCAGGAGTTTTACAAAAAGGCTCATACGTATATAACTCAACTAAAGATAAAAAAGAAAGAGTTGGACGTATTTTAGAAATGCACGCTAACTCCAGAGAAGAAATTGATGAAGTAAGAGCAGGAGATATTGGTGCTGCTGTAGGTCTAAAAGATACAGTTACAGGTGATACTTTAATTTCTGAAAAAGCCAAACATTTTGTTTTAGAAAAAATGGTATTCCCAGAACCAGTTATTTCACAAGCATTAGAACCAGCTTCTAAAGCTGCAACAGAAAAATTATCAATTGGATTACAAAAACTTGCAAACGAAGATCCAACCTTTAGAACATGAACTGATGATGAAACAGGACAAACTATTATTGCCGGAATGGGTGAATTACATCTAGATATTATTGTTGATCGTCTAAAAAGAGAATTTGGTGTTGAAGCAACAGTTGGAGCACCTCAAGTTTCTTACCGTGAAACAATCACTAAGTCATCAGAAGTTGAAGGAAAGCACATCAAGCAATCTGGTGGAAAAGGGCAATATGGACATGTTTGAATTAAATTTGAACCAAATCCAGATGGTGGTTTTGAATTTATAGATAAAATTGTTGGTGGAAAAATTCCTAAAGAATATATTAAATCAATTCAAAAAGGACTTGAAGATAAAATGGCTGCTGGTATTTTAGCAGGTTATCCAATGATAGATATTAAAGCTACTTTATTTGATGGTTCATACCATGATGTCGATTCATCAGAAATGGCATATAAAATAGCAGCTTCTAAAGCTTTAACAAAAGCAAAAGATGCTATTGGTACTGTTTTATTAGAACCAATTATGGACGTTTCTGTTGTTGTTCCTGCAGATTATTCAGGAGATGTTATGGGAGACTTATCTCGTAGAAGAGGTCAAGTTAAAGAGCAAGAAACAAGAAGTGATGGAGCAAACATTATTAGAGCAGATGTTCCATTATCAGAAATGTTTGGTTACTCAACTCAATTAAGATCTATGACTTCAGGTCGTGGAACATATCAAATGCAATTTGATCACTATGAAGTAACACCAAAACAAATTGCAGATGTAATTATTAAAAAACGTGCTATTAAAGCAGATGAAGAATAATCTTCTAAAACATAGAATTTTAGAATAACAAAAATTCTATGTTTTTTTACCCTAAAAAATACAAATATACAGAAAAATAAAGAAAAGAGGAATTATGAAAAAGAATTTATTTAAAAAATTATTACCATTAGGAATAACAACCTTAAGTTCAATAACTTTTATTTCTTGTAATGCACAAGAATCAAAAAAAGAAGAAAAGAATGTTATATCAGTTACTACAACACCTTCTCCAACCACCCCAACTACACAAGCAAACCCTGTTAAACAAACTCAAAAAGTAAATATTGATTACAGTAATGCTTTAGTATTTAAAAATGAAAATTCACAAATCAATTGATTTAAAAATTTAAAGAAATATGGTTTTACAGGAATTCAATATTATGCAACAAATAAATTCTTTGGATTAATTGGTCTTGGATGAACTGATAATGAAATTTTTGTTACAAGAGAAGGTTTGGATATAGAGAAAATTAGACAAGTTATAATTCCAAGCAATCCTAAAGAAATCAAAAGATATCGTGATGCTTCTTGAGATGAAGCAACTTCTACTTTAATTTTCAAATATAAAGTAAGAGATGATGAAACTAATAAAGAATATTCACAAACTATTATATTTAATAAACCTGTTGATGAAAATAAAGAACCAGAAAATAAAACAAATATAGATGATGAAAAAACTACAACTGCAGTAACTACAAATAAAAATCCAAATAATGAAAATCCTGATTCAAAATCATCAACTCAAAATTCAGAAGAACCTGCAACTTCAAAAAATGATCAAAATTTACAAAGTCAAGGTAATTCTCCAGAACCTACGCAAGGCGAAAATCCACAAACCCCATCAGATAATAGTGGAGAACAAGGACAAAGTGAACCAGCAGTAACAGAACCAACAAATCCTAAAAATTCAGATTCTGAAGAACCTTCAGAAAATAACTCAATAGATCAAAATATGTATGAAAATGCTTTAGTTCCAGCTTTTGACGATTGAAAATCTAGATTTTTAAATAAATTATCAAGTTTAACAAATCCTTCTTTCAAAGGTCTTCAATATTATTCAAGTAGCAATTTTATAGGAATCCTTGGTGGAAACAGAAGAGAAGATAACAAAATTTTTGTTGCAAAAGAAGGATTAAATCTATCACAAATTAAAAGAGTTTCAGAATTAAAAGGAAACTTTGACAATGTTAATAAATTTCCTTCCATTACAAATGATGCTGTATATGATGCAAGTACTAAAATACTAACTTTTAAATATAAAATAGAAGGGGATTCAACCAATAAAGTATATACACAAACTTTTGATTTAAATGAATCTTCAAATTAAAAAAAATAAATGAAAATACAGGAATTTCCTGTATTTTTGATTTTTAATAATATTATTTAATAAATAAAATTATTTATTTTTGTATTCATCTTTTAGTAATTTTTCTGGAATAGAATAAAGATTAATATGACAATAACCCAAAGGATTTTTTTCAAGATATTTTTGATGATATTCTTCAGCTTTTGTTTTGTCATAAACTTTATCAAATTCAATGTAATTTTCTTTATTTTCTTTATTAATAAATTCTTTATTTAAATCTTCAAATATTTGTAAAACAATTGGATCATTTGAATAAATTCCAACTCTATATTGTGTTCCTTTGTCATTTCCTTGCTTATTTAGAGAGTAAGGATCAATAATATTTAAATATAATTCTCATATAGTTTTTTCATCTATTTGTTCATCATCATAAATAACTCTAACTGCTTCAGCATGCTTTGAACCAGAACAAACTTCTTTATAAGTTACTCCTTCAAAGTCTCCATTTATATAATAAGATTCAGATTGAATAACACCTTTAATTCTTGAAAAATAAGCTTCTACTCCTCAAAAACATCCACCTGCTATAAAAACTTCTTTTTTCATATTTTCTCCTTATTTTTTATTGATAAATTAATGATACTAAAATATAAAAATTAGTATAGAAAAAAGAGCAATAAAATGAAAAAATGCATTTTTTTGCTATAATTTAAATAAAAATTATTTAAAAAGATTATTAAAGTAAGTGAGGTAATATGTTTTTTGATGATAAAGATGAAAAAGAAAAATATATTCTAGATGACGAAGAAATGGAAACTGTTTTTAAAGAAGAAACAGCAGAAGAAAGTGATGAAGAGGAAGTAGCACCACAAGATAAAGAAGAATATGTGGTTTCTTCTCAAATTATAGAAAATGAAGCAGGTGGAATAATTCCTAAACCTATTTCAGATGAAATGAGAAATTCATTTCTTGAATACGCAATGTCTGTTATTGTTTCTCGTGCTCTTCCAGATGCTCGTGATGGTTTAAAACCAGTTCACAGAAGAATTCTTTACGGTATGAGCGAACTTGGTATTACCCATAGTGTTGCACATAAAAAATCAGCTAGAATTGTTGGTGATGTTTTAGGTAAATATCACCCACACGGTGATTCTTCTGTGTATGATTCAATGGTTCGTATGGCTCAAGATTTCTCATTAAGATATCCATTAATTGACGGGCATGGTAACTTTGGTTCTATTGATGGAGATGCAGCAGCTGCGATGCGTTATACAGAAGCAAGAATGTCTAAAATTGCTTCTTTAATGGTAGAAAGCATTAAAAAAGATACAGTAGATTTTATGCCTAACTATGACGGTTCTGAAAGTGAACCAACAATTCTTCCTTCTAAAATTCCAAACCTATTAGTTTCTGGTGTTACTGGTATTGCAGTAGGGATGGCAACAACTATACCACCACACAATTTAGGAGAGGTTATTGATGCCACTATTGCTTTAGCTAAAAATCCAGAAATTTCAATTGATGAATTAATGCAACATATAAAAGGACCAGATTTTCCAACAGGAGCTATGATTTTAGGACAAAGTGGTATTACTAAAGCTTATGAAACTGGTAGAGGTTCCTTTATTTTAAGATCAAAAGCAAAAATTGAAGAATTAAAAAATGGAAAAAGTAAAATAATAGTTTATGAAATCCCTTATGAAATCAAAAAACCTATATTAATTGAAAAAATTGTTCAATTAATTAAAGAAAAAAAACTTGATGGAATTTCTGATATTAGAGATGAAACGTCAAGAGAAGGAATAAGAGTTGTTTTCGATATTAAAAAAGGATTTATCCCTGAAGTAGTACTTAATAATCTTTTTAAATATACATCTTTACAAGTTAGTTATTCTATTAATATGATTGCTTTAGTGAAAGGAGAACCAAAACTTTTAAATCTTAAAGAAGCATTAGAAGTTTATTTAGAGCATCAAATTGATGTATTCACTAGAAGATTGCAATTTGACCTTAAAAAAGCAGAAGAAAGAGTTCATGTTTTAGAAGGATTGAAAATAGCTATTGAAAATATTGATGAAGTAATTAAAATTATTAAATCATCTAAATCCGATGCAGAAGCACAAGAAAAACTCGCTGCAAGATTTAATTTAACTCAAATTCAAACCAAAGCTATTATTGAAATGAGATTAAGCAGATTAACTGGTTTAGCTGTTGAAAAACTAGTTAATGAAATGGAAGAGTTATATCAAAAAATTAAAGAACTTAAAGAAATATTAGATTCAAAAGAAAAATTAATTAACTTAATTGTTTCAGAATTACAGGAAGTAAAAGAAAATTTTGCTGATGAAAGAAGAACCGAAATTACTGCAACAGAAGTAGGAACTATTCAAGATGAAGATTTAATTCCATCTCAAGATGTTGCTATAACATTAACAAATAATGGTTATGTAAAAAGAATAAATATCGATGAATACAAGACACAAAATAGAGGTGGAGTTGGTTCAAACACTGCTTCTACTTATGAAGATGACAACTTAAGTTCTATTTTAATTACTAATACACATACTGATTTATTAATATTTACAAGTTTGGCAAAAGTTTATAGATTAAGATCATATCAAATACCAGAACAAAGCAAACAAGGTAAAGGAATTCCTTTCATTAATTTAATAGGAATTCAAAAGGATGAAAAAGTAATTTCAATGTTATCTATTAATGAATATAATTCAGGTACTTATTTAGTAACAGTTTCTAAAAAAGGAATTATTAAAAAAACAGAAATTAGTAACTATGAAAGAATTAATGCAAATGGAAAAATTGCACTTGGTCTAAAAGAAGGAGATGAACTAAAAAGAGCATTTGTTGTTAAAGATGGTGAAGAAATCATTATTGGAGCATCAAATGGAAATGTTGTTCGTTTCTTAAGTGATGAATTAAGAAGCACAGGAAGACAGTCTGAAGGAGTTAGAGCAATAAAACTTGAACAAGATGATGAAGTAGTAGGTGCTTCAACAACTGCTGAAGGACAATATATTTTAGCTCTTGGTGAATTAGGTTTTGGTAAAAAAACTTTAATTGATGAGTATAGAATCACTGCTCGTGGTGCTAAAGGTGTAAGAACTATTAATAGTGAAAAAGCAGGGAAATTAACTTATATTGGAAATGTTAAAGGAAACGAAGAAATTCTTATTTTAACAAAACAAGGAATTGCTATCAGAACATCCCTTTCTCAAATTGCAGAGACTTCTAGAAATACAAAAGGTGTTAAAATTATTTCTTTAAGAGAAAAAGATTCAATTAAGGCGATTGCAAAAATTGATGGTTTATCAGAAAATTAAAATATTTTATAATAACAAAAATAGTATAAAGAAAAATGAAAAACAATAAAATCAATCAAAAAATGGTTGATTTTTTAAATTTTTGCTATTAACTGGGAAAGAGGAGATAAAATTTCCATTTATACTTACAAAAGCATAAATGGAAATTTTTTGACTAATTAATTATCTTTTAATTTGTTTATGATTTAATAATTCAACCGGTACAATAATTATTAAAATTATACTCATAGGTATTAAAGAACCTAATATTCCTGATAAATAAATATCATCTTTTTTTACAGGATTTGGCAAAAAAGTTCCTATTGCAAAAAGAATAACAATTATTAAAAAGAGCAAACCAAAGAAGATAAAAAAGTTTTGTATATATTTTTTAATATTTCATTTTTTATCAAATTCAAAATCAATATTATTTTTGTTTTTTATATAAAATATTAAAGGAAATAAAGAAAACAAGAATTTATTTACTTTTTTATTCATTTTAGAAATTCATAATCACTGATAAAAAAATAAAAATACCATGACTACAAAACAATAAAATCAAGTAAAAAATAAAAATATTAAAGTAATAATTCTTGTGCTAATTTTGTCAAATAAAGATAAAAAAGATAATATGAAACAAATCACAAAAGTTAATTTAAATATAATTGAATATAAACTAAATAGATGAATTTGTTTTAATTTCATTTGAAAAGAATCTCCCTTTTATTTTTATATTTTCATTATATACCTTTCTTGGTGTGAAATTTAAGAAAATTTCAAAAATAGTATTTTAACAATATTTTTTGTATATATTGAACATTTTTGTTCTATAATAAAAAAAGAAAGAAGGAACAATGGAAAAAATAGATAAAGAAAAAAGATTAAAAGAATTAAGTGATCTTGAATATAAAGTTACACAAGAAGGTTATACTGAAAGACCATTTACAAATAAATATGATAAGCATTTTGAAGAAGGTATTTATGTGGATATAGTAGATGGGACTCCTTTATTTAAATCTGATGATAAATATGATTCTGGTTGTGGTTGACCTGCATTTTCCAAACCTATTGAAGAAGATATCATTACTGAACACAATGATTTTTCTCACAATATGATTAGAGTAGAAGTAAAAAGTAAAAATGCTAATTCTCATTTAGGACATGTTTTTACTGATGGGCCTAAAGATAAAGGCGGATTAAGATATTGCATTAATTCAGCATCTTTACGTTTTATCCCTAAATATGAAATGGAAAAAGAAGGTTATGGAAATTATTTAAAATTATTTGATAAAAAATAACTTTTATAAAGGAAAAATAGTTGTTTTAGAATAAAAAAAGAAATATCTAGTCGATATTTCTTTTTAACGTCTAAGTATAAACAACATGTCCAAAAAGATTCTTATAAATGATAAAAGTAGGTTTAAACCAAAAAGTAAAGATCTTTTTAACATTATTGATTTTATTTCTTGTTCGTCAAAATTTGTAGAAATGATAATTGAAGCTTCTCTTTGAATTATGTTAAAGTTGAATCCTATTAAAATTCAAGAAACAGCTATACTTATTACTGAAATTACTGTAATAATAACGTTGCTAGAAATAAATCAAGTAATTATAGATAAAACTAACATCATAACAATACCAATATAAACAAATATTCTTCATTTAGAAAAATCAATTATATTGAAATATCCTAAAAATCCAAAAACCGCAATTGATAAAGTAGGAATTAACATAGCTAATAATATATATGAAATTGCATTAGCTTGTTCTGTGTTGACTACTTGTAAAATAATGATAGGTATTCAAAATGATTGAAGTAGTATAGTAACAATATAAGCTGCAACTAATAAAAATATATTTTTCGTTTCACTATTGCGAGCTAGATAACTTATTAATGCAAAACATACTAAAATTATGACTAAGTGAATTAATCAGTAAAGATTAGAAACAGCTAATCTAAATATTAAATTTAAATAAGCTGTTTTTACTGCTTCTATAGCAATTGTTGCATAGGAAAGTAAAAATATAACTGCTAATCCAAAAGTTAGTCATAATAGAGAGTAAAACACCATTCTATTTTTTAATTTTTTTTGTGTATGATCTAAAGATACATTTATATTTTTTTGACTTTTATTTATTAACATAATTAATAATTATAACACATTGTTATCTGAGAAAAAATACCTATTTTTCCTAATTTTTTCCTTTTTGAAGTATAAATCTTCTTTTTTGGAAATATTAAATATGAAAATAAGGAAACAAGAAGATATAAAGGACTGTGGACTAGTAGTTTTGCAATCACTTTATCATTATTACCACTCAAAATGGATAAATTTATCTGATTTAAAAAAAGAAACCTTTTATAATCAAGATGGAATAGTGATAAAAAATCTGCAAACACTTTCAGAAAAACACGGAATAAAATTAGAAGCATTTCATATTGATTTTGAAGCACTTTCAAATTTAAAATCAGAGAAACCTTCTATTATTTTAATAAACGAAGGCGAGTTAAATCACTATGTAATCTTTTTAAAAATAGATAAAAATTTTGTTTATTTACTAGATCCGCTTGTAGGTAAAAGAAAAATAGAAATTGAATTTTTTAAAAAAATATTTGTAAATATAATTCTTACAACAGAAAAAATTTTTGATCCTAAAACAAAAGCAATTAAACAGAAAAATCCTTTATTTTTGTATATTTGAAACGAAAAAAGTATTACTATTTTTTTGTTAATTATAGTTTGTTCAATCCTTACTTTTTCTAGTTCTTTCTTTTTAAAAAACGTTATAAATAAAGCAATTTATTTTAATAATATTAGCATTTTGATTAAGTTAACTATTGTTTTTGGTTGAATTTTGTTATTTAGATTTTTGCAAAACATCTTAAAAAGCTTATTTTTAAAAAATTTGCAGATGGTTATAGAAGAAAACGTTATGAAAAATTTTATTTTTTCTCTTAAAAGTGCTCAAAACTCACAATTATTTAAATTAGATACTTCAGACTATATAAAGAGATTTAATATAATACCAAGTTTTGCTTCTTTTATATCCAACTTTGCTTTTACATTAGTTTCCGAAATTTCTACTTTTATCTTTGCATTTTTCATTATTTTGTTTTTAAATTGAAAATTATTCTTGATAACTTTCTTAATAGGTTTTATTTTCTTTATGTTTTCCTTTATAGAGAAAAAAGTAGTTAATTCAAAATATAATGATATTTTAAAAAGCAATGCTTCATTAAATTCTAGTTATTATAAAGTAATTACAAATTTTGATAAACTAAAAAAAGAAGATTTTTACAAAATGATTAATAAAGATTTTGAAAGCAAATATAAAAAACTGAAAGAAAAAGATTTTCACTTATGAAAAATTAATTTTATTTTTAAAAATTTCCAAAAATTTTTAATTGAGTTTTTACCAATAATACTAACTTTTATTTGTGCTTTATTTGTTATAAAAGGGGAATTCAAACTCGGTGATATGATTTTATTTATAACTTTTTTTGCTGCTTTTGTAAATCCCTTGAATAGTATTTCAGATTTAATAGTGTATTATCCAATTTTTTTAGAAGAGTATGATTTATTAAAATTCATTTTATTTATTGAAAAAGAAAAAAATGGTACTCATTTAATTGAAAAAATAAAGTCTATTCAACTTGAAAATATAGATTATAAACCTAATAATATTAAATCAATATTAAAAATTAATAATTTAGAAATCAATAATAATTTAATTTTAAAAGGGCAAAATGGTTCAGGAAAATCTACTTTATTGAAAATTTTAAACTTAGATTTAGAATCAAATTTTAAAATAAATAATTTACCAATTTTACATTTTGATAAAAGTGAATTAAGAAAAAAGATAATTTATATTAATAAGGAAAGTTTTTCATCTAGTATAGATGTATTTGGTTATATTACTAAATATAATCCACAAAAAGTTGATACTTTTCTAAACAATTATAGTTTTTATGAATTGGATAAATTATTTATTAAATGACAAATAGATTTAAAAACAGAAATAAAGGAAAATTGGGTTAATTTTTCAGAAGGACAAAAACAAATAATATCTATCTTACAGCTTTTGTGTCAAGAATTCGATTTGATTTTATTGGATGAAGCTTTTGAAAATATATCAATGGAAAATTTTGAAATTTTAAAGAAAATAATTTTAAATTTTCAAAAAGAAGCAATTTTTATAGAAGTTTCTCATTCTAACAAATATTTAAATGAAAGTGAGATTTTTGATCTTGACAAAGAAAAATAATTTAATAATATTTTTATCTATACTTTTATTTTTTATATTTATTATTTCTATATTTTTAATAACAAATATAAAAGAAAATGAGCAAATTCCTATTTCTATTACAGTAAATAATAAGAAAGAATTAAATTTTGAGATAGATACAAACACTTTTTTATCTATTAAAAAAAGTAGTTATATTATAGTAAAAAAACCTTATTTAAAAGATGAAGATAAAGAAACGCTTTTATTTATAAAGGAAATAAAAAACATTAAAAACAATGTTTTTAATGTTCGTTTATCTCAAAATAGTAATTTGAAAATAGTTCCAAATTCATTAATATATGCCAATTTAGTTTTAACCAAATATAAAAATTTTATAGAATTTATTATTTAATTCTTTCAAAAAGTATTTCACCTTTTTGAGTTAGTGTATTATCAAAAAGTTCTCATTTTCCTATATTATCAAAATCAATTGACTCAATATTTAATTGTTGAAGAGCTAAATTCGCTTTGTTTTTTAAAATAGAAGACATAAAGCAAGTTATAGCATAAATTCCGTTTAAAAGAGTATTTAAAACAACTTCCAATCTTTCTTTATTATCTTTTAAAGTTCATGGAAGAGTTAAATCAATATAACCATTTAATTTTTTTGATAGATTAAAAACTTCTTTATAAGCTTTATCAATTTTAAAAGAGTCCATTTCATTGCAAAATTCTTTTTTGGTATTAAGTATTTCAGAAAAAATTTCTTGTTCTAAGTCTGTTAGTTGTTCTTTTTTATATTTTAATGGTACATTAAAAGATTGGTGAATCATTGCGATTGTTCTTGATAATAAATTTCCAAAATTATTAGCTAAATGAGAGTTGTAAACATTTTTGAATTGTTCTTCATCAAAATTAGCATCATGTCCCATAATAATTTGTGTAGATAAGTAGTATTTTACTGGTTCTGCTCCATATTTGTTAATTAATTCAATAGGATCAACTACGTTGTTTAAACTTTTGGACATTTTAATACCATTAGCATCTCTAATAAGACCATGACTTAAAATTGTGGTAGGTAGTTTTAAATCCATTGATTTTAACATAATTGGTCAGTAAATACAGTGAAACCTTGTTATTTCTTTACCTACTATATGAACGATTTCATCTCCATTTTCTCAATATTTCTTAAAATCAGAATCATTTTTTAAACTAAAATTAAGAGCACTTACATAATTAAATAAAGCATCTAATCAAACGTAAATGACGTGTTTTGGATCGTTTTGTAGTTTTATTCCTCAATCAAAAGAAATTCTTGTAACAGAGAGATCTTCTAATCCTTTTTCTAAGAAATTATTTTCTAATTCTTTTATTATTTGTTTTGGAAAAATAAAGTTTTCATTGTTTTTTCAATATTCAAGTAATCATTCTTGAAATTGAGACATTTTAAAAAAATAAGATTCTTCTTCAACTTCAACTAACTCATCTTCACTAACTGGATGAACTAATTTACCGTTTTTTTCTTTAGCTTGTGTAATAGTTAAAAATTCTTCGGAACTAACAGAGTATAAACCTTTATATTTATCTTTATAAATAATTCCTTTAGAAAGTAAAGAATTAAATACATTTAAAACAACTTCCTTATGATTTGTGTTTGTGGTTCTAGAAAAATAATCATAGTCAATTTGTGCTAATTCTCAAAGATCTTTAAATTTTTGAACTTGCATATCAACGTATTTTTGTGGTTCTAGATTATTTTCTTTTGATTTTTGTTGTATTTTTAATCCATGTTCATCTGAACCAGTCAACATTTTTACATCATATTTTCTATTTTTCTTGTAGTTTGCAAAAACTCATGCAAGAGTAGTTGTATATAAATGTCCTATATGAAGATTCCCCGAAGGATAATAAATAGGCGTTGTAATAAAAAATGTTTTTTTCATTTTATCTCCTTGTTTTTATTGGTTTATAAAGTTCTTTAACTTCATCTCTGTATTCATGTTTGCTTTTATCGTTAATATGTAAATAAATGTTTTTTTCAAAAAAAGTCCCCCAACCAGATTGAAATCTAGATTCAATTAAAGCAAATTTAGGATTTTCATTTTCTCTTGGTAATACAAATTGAACTCTTTTTGGTTCGAATTTGTATTTTCTCAATAATTCAAAACAATCCACAAGTCTCTCTATAGGTAAAACAAAACTTAAATACCCTTTTTCTTTAATTATTTTGGAACTTCCTAAAATAATTTGTTCTAAGTTTAATTTTATTTCATGTGTTGCAATCAGTAATTCTTCATTTATCTTTATTTTTTGCGTATTTTTGTCTATTTTATAAAAAGGCGGATTGCAAACTATTGCATCATATTTTTGTAATTGATTTTTATTGTGTTCTTTATAAAAAAGATTAAAATCATTCAAAATTAAATTAATTTGTTTTTCTTTTTTATTGTGAACAACATTTTTTTTAGCTAAATTTAGTGCTTTTTCTTGAATTTCTAGAGCATCTATTAGTATATTTTCATCTCTTTCAGAAATAAAAATAGATAATGCAGCATTATTTGTTCCTATTTCAAGAATATTTTTAACTTTTCTATTTATAGTTATGAAATTACCTAATAATATTGTATCAACTGAATAATTAAACATATTTTTATCTTGATAAATATATAAGTTAGAATCATAACCTAAAGAATTTAAAACTATTTTCTTATTCATATATTTAATTAAATTTTATTAACCTTGGATTTTCGGAGTATTTTCTTCCTTCTTTAGCTAATAATTTTCCATTGATTTTAGTTGCATCAGCACTGAAAGTATTATTTATGGTTAGCATAAATTCACCTACTCCATAAGAATCAACTGGTGTATTTTCTTTTTCAAACATTGCAATTCTTTCAGGATCAAAACCAGAAGAAACAATTATTTTTACATGTTTTCCACCATTTTCATCTAGTGCTTTTCTTAAGTTTTTAATTTGATTTGGAGTAACTCCAAATTCATTTTCATTATTTTTAAACATTTTATCTCTAACAGCTTTTGAAGTATCAACTCTTACACTAAAAAGTTTTTCTTTAAATTCTTTTAAAACTGCTAAAGAATCACTAATAACATCGTTGTGAAAATCAACAAGTGCTATTAATGGTTCGTCTGGAAAAAGTTCATAGTAATATTTCATTACTTCAACTAAATTCCCGTTAAAATTCTGTATTAATGCATGTGGAATTGAACCAAAAACCACTTCTTCTTTACCTCTCGCTCCTGCATTGGTGGAGTGAGAAGTTATACCAGCAAGTTCAACAGCTATTCCATCTCTTTCTTGATTAGAATAATGGTCTGAACGATCTCCCATAAAGACAATTTCTTTTGTTGGTGCTGCTTCCATACATCTTTTTGCATTAGTAGCAATAGATGTACTTCTTGCTAAAACTCCATCAATTATTCCTTCATAAATTCCAAAATATTTATATTCTCCTTCTAGTTCAAGAACAACTTCTTTATTATTTATAATTGAACCTTCGGGTAAATATTTTATAGAATATTTAGAAGTATCTGTATTATTTTTTAGCAATTCTAAAGCTTCGTTCATTCCACCTAAAATTGAATTATCATGTCTTTGAAAGAACTGTAAAGTAACAATTGAATTCGGGTTAAATTTTTCGATAATTTGCTTTGCTTTAAAAAAATAATTAGCAGCATAATAATCTAATTTATGTTTCATTTTTTCCTCTTTTCAAAAATTAAGTTTCACTGAAATTAAAAAGTATAACATTTAGTAATAACTATCTTCAGACTTTACTGTCGGCTCGGGAATTCCGCCCGATCATGCTCTATGAGTACGATGGCTTTTACATCCGGTTGGGTAATTATCCCAGTCAGGAAACTACAAACAAATGTTTGCAATAAAATTTTACTAAAAAAAGCAATTTTCCTTTGTAAAAATTTGTTTTTTGTGTAAATTAATACTAATTTGAAAAAAACATAGAACCTAAAGTCCTATGAATTTTCTTTTTCTCCATTATTTACATCGTATTTTTTCTTAAGAAATTCAAATAATCTTTCTGCTTCTTTTTCATCAATGGGAGTATCTATTATTTCAACTTTTTGATTTTTATTTATTTTTAAAATTTCTAATATTGATTTGAAGTAAGTACTATTTGCAAGATCTATTGTTTTAATTGGTAAATCCATTGCTTCAACTTTTTTTAAGATAAGTTTATTTGTATGATTTTCAAAAAAAGGAATTAAGTATGAATAATAAATACCGCTAGACATTCCTCAGTATCAAGGTTGTGACAAAATTAAATTATTATTTGCAAAAAATTCTTCTGAACTTACACCGTTTAAATAGTGCTTTTCAAATTCTTTTTTATTTATTTCTTGAATTTTTTCTTCACTCAAACTATGATAATTATTTTTATCTAATTCTGGATTTTGATTGTATAAATTTTCTCAAAAGGATTTGTTGAAAAAGTTTAAAAAACTTTCTTGTAATTCATTAAAAGAATAAATTATTTTATAACCATTTTTTATAATTTGATAAGCTTGCTTTTCATAAGGTTTTTTTTGATAATTAAAATGTTTATATTTTTCTAAATTTATCATAAAATGCGGATCTTCAATTTTCTTTATATTATTATTTTCTTGATATTGACTCAACAAATTTCCAAACTCATAAATATCTTGCATTCTATATTGTTTTTCTTCTTTAATTTCTTCATTTTCAGAATCAAAAATTTTTACACAAGAAACAAAAGAAAAAGGAATTGTTGAAACTAAAACAGTATTTAAATAAACTAATTTGTTTTTCATATTATTGAATTGTATAAGTTAAAGCAAGAGCATCATCAATTGAATTATCAAACAATCTATCACTATATTTTTTAATTTTAAATCTATATACTCCTTCGCTTTGAGTTTGGTATTCAAGAAGTTCATCTGATGATGAATTTGATATAATAGATTTTATTTTGACTCAATTTCCATCTGAGGATTTTTTTTCTAAAATTAAATCATAATCTGAGAAGAGAGAATCATTTTGTTTAGAAAGAGTAGTTTCTAGTTTTAGTCTTCCTTCATCTATATGTGTTTTATTTCATTCTTCTGTTTCTATTTTGATTCTTGTTGCTTCAATACCGTTTGAAATTAATCCACCAGCAAAACCTAAAAGTCATCATCAGTTAACATGTGGATTATATTGTGGTTTATTTTCTCTATTTTTTAAAATTCCAGCATTAAATAATCAAGAACTAGCACCTTTTATGAGTTTATTTTTTTCCACATAAAATTCTTTTGAATAAAGAACAAAATCTTTATCATTTTTTGTAATACTTTTTGTTACAAGATTATCTGCTGCTTCTAACATTTTTTCAAAATCTGCTATTCCTGAACCATATTTTAAACTATATCCATTATTTTTGTATTCTAAATCAGAAACTTTTGGTTTTCTACCTGAAGCACCAATTATAGCTTTTATAGCTTGCACTCTTACTGAATCAGTATCTAAAAACCTTTTTTCTCTTAGAAGAGTTGATATCATTCCACTAACTAGTGGTGCAGCAAAACTTGTACCATTATGAATATATTCAGAATCATAAAAAGTACCATTTTTCATCATATTTTTTCTACTATATAAATAACCAGGGGCGGTTATATTAGGTTTAGTATAATCTTTGTATTTATTCAAAACCATATAATTTGAATAAGGTGCAATTTCATCAGTAGATGTTTTGTTTCAATAATCATAATCTAAAGCGCCTACTACTATATTATTTATAGATATTTTATTTCCGTTAATTCATTCATTTGATGTATCTCTATTTTCATTTCCATTTCCTGAAGAAAAAACATTTACTACACCATATTTTCTGGAAATGTAGTCTAAAAAGAAATTATTTTCATCATATTTTGAATCTAGTAAATCATTTATTGAACCATAGCTGTGGTTAATAATTTTTACATTATTTTTTACTAATCATTCAATTGATTTTTGTCATTCTGCATTTGTATAAAAAGTACTAAAAAATAATTTTGAATATCTATCTACTCCTTCAGAACCTGATGCTATTGCAGTTACTTCATGTGCGTGATGAGAATCTAGAATTTGATTATTTTCAGGAACAAAAATCTCAAAACCATTTTTTTCAAAATAGTGCATTTCTTCCAAATTTAACTTACCTTTTGTTTCTAAAATACCTATTTTTCCGATATTATGATAATTTCTTTTGTTTTCTCTTTCTTTTTGTTTTTCAAAGTTAATAAATTTATGATTATTATTTTCAAATTTACGATCAATTTTATAATAATAATCTTCGATTGTTTTGTTTTTTGTGTAAGTATTTTTAAGTTTTGAATTATGATTATTTTCAAAAAGAATAGCAGAATATATTTCTTCTTCATTAATAATCATTTTTACAAAATTTTCTCTTTCATCTTCATTGTTAAAATAAAATCAAACAACAGGCATTATTGAACTAATTTTAAAACTGTGAAAATTATATTTCAGTAATTTAATTTTTTCTATAAATTGCTTATTTTTTATTTCAAAAAAATCTTCGTCATATTTGTCATAATCACTCATATCATAATTTAAAAGTAATTTGAATTCAAAATTATTGTTAAATATAATTTCTTTATTTTCATTATTTAATTTATTTAAAGAATTTTTTCGTAAAACTAATTTTTCATTTTTAAAAGTTTTATATCAGTTATTTTCTGTTACTAATATTTGTTTTGAATTACTTAATCCAAAGATAATTGCTGAACCCACTAAAGTAGAAGTAGCAAAAAGATATTTGAATTTATTTTTCATATTATTTCTCCTTTTTTATTTTTATATTAATATTATATCATATTAAAAATTTATTTTATTTTGAACAAGTTTAAAAAACATTGAACATAATATCCTATGAATTTTCTTTTTCTTCATTATTTACATCGTATTTTTTCTTAAGAAATTCAAATAATCTTTCTGCTTCTTTTTCAGCAATGGGGGTATTTATTATTTCAACTTTTTTATTTTTATTTGTTTTTAAAATATCTAATTGCGAATCAAAATAATACTTAATATTATCGGTGGATATTTGCGGATAATTCAAATCACTTACTTTTATTCTTTTAAAGACAAAATAATCATTTTTGTTTTCAAAAAAGGGAATTAAATAATATAAATTTCATCATAATTCAATACGGGGATACCACGATTGTGACAAAATTAAATTATTATTTTCAAAAAATTTTTCTGCATCTTGCCCATCTAAATAATATTTTTCAAATTCTTTTTTATTTATTTCTTGAATTTTTTCTTCACTCAAACTATGATAATTATTTTTATCTAATTCTGGATTTTGATTGTATAAATTTTCTCAAAAGGATTTGTTGAAAAAGTTTAAAAAACTTTCTTGTAACTCATTAAAAGAATAAATTATCTTGTAATTATTTTTTATAACTTCATAAGCTTCTCTTTTGTTGTAATTAATAGATTTATAATTTATAAGATTAGTCATAAAATGATAATCTTTTATTCTTTTAATATTATTATCTTCTTGATATTTTATTAATAATTTTGAAAACTCTAAAGCATCTTCATCATTATATTCTTTGTTTTTTGACTTTTCTTCATTTTCAGAATTAAAAATTTTTACACAAGAAACGAAAGAAAAAGGAATTGTTGACACTAAAATATTACTTAAAAAAATTAATTTGTTTTTCATATATTTACTCCATTAGTTATATTATATAATTAAAATTAATTTTTGTGTAAAAAGAAATAAAAAATTCTCCTAAAAAGAAGAATTGCTTAATTGTAAGATCAAGTGCACCACTTTAAAGTAAAATTTAAAGTATGGGAC
>NZ_JBTGVE010000011.1:0-31204 GCF_054343415.1 Mycoplasma sp. AC157
AAATTTTACCTACTTTATTTTTATAGTCGTTATTTTTTATCTTTGTTATTTTTTTTGTTTTTAAATTTTCTAAATCATTTATCGAATCAAACTTCTCTTTTTAATTCTTCTTTAATTTCTTCTTTTTGTTTTCTTTTTAGATTAACATAAGCAATTTTTTCAGCTTCATGAAGATTATCAACATCTGTGTTCTTAATAACTTCTCTAATTTCATCTTCAATAATAATTTCTGTATCAATTGTTCCGTATTTACCTGCTTTAAATTTAACAATAGCTCAATAAGATACAGGTAAAATAATTGCTCCAGAGAATCAGTTACCTACTAAAGCAGGTAATGCATTTACAAAGAAAGCTTTTAGTGTTCAATCAATATTGTAAGCTGATAATTTATGAGCTGAATTTATATTAATTATGTTATATAAAGTATCTTTAAATCCTTTTACACCATCTGCATTAACATTTATAATGTGGGCTAAGACATAATCTTTTGTAATAACTCCGTTATTTATAGCATTATGAGCTCAATCTAAAATAACTTGTTCATTTCCATTTTTAAAATATTGAACATATTCAATATCGCTAAATAATCACCCAAATGAAAAAATAATTAAGTTAGCAATAACATGGTGAAATCCTGTTATTGTAAATAATCAAATAAAGAAGAAAATTATGAAAATTTTTCCAATTGCCCCTCTTGTTGCTAAAGTTGATCAAACAGTTCCAGCAACAATTAAGTTTGAAAACATTGAAGAAAACAGAATTTCTCATCAATAACTTGAAACTTTTTTAGTTATTAAATATTCTATAACTCTTAGTTGTTCTGCTTTGAAAGCTGCAGCACCTCTTAAAATTGCTGCAGAAATTAAAGCTCCAACTAAATTTCCAAGAAAAACAATTCCTAAATTTCTAAAAACCTTGTATAAACGTGCTTTTTTATCAAATACAGCAAGCATTGCTAATGTATCTGAAGTGAAAAGCGAACCACCAAGAATTGTAATCATCATCAAACCAACTGGGAAAATTAATGAAGCAACAAATAAAGCTGGGCCAGATAAGTGAAATTCACCTGTTTGTTTTAATTCATCATTACCATATCATGACAAAATATAAACATAAGCTACATAAGCTATTGCAACATAAACTGATGCTAAAATCCCCATTAAAAAGATTTTTCATCACACAAGTTTAGTCTTTTGATAACCATAATCCATTGCATTGGTAAAGTTACTCTTATAATCGTGCATATTTCCTCGTTTTTTTTAAAATTTTACCTTAATTAATAAAATTTATGTTATTATTATAATACTAATTTAATATATTTAAACAAAATTAGAATACGAAAATATGGGAACAAAGTTCCTATGTGAAAGGAAATATGAAAAAAGATATCCATCCTACATATCAAACTGTAAAAGCAGTATGTTCAACTTGTTCAACTGAATTTACTTTTGGTTCAACAGTAAATAAAATTTCTGTTGATGTATGTTCTGGATGCCACTCATTCTTTACTGGAGATAAATCTCTTGCAAGAGCAACAGGAAGAATTGAAAGATTCAACAGAATGGCATCATTTGCAAAAAACCACAAAAAATAAACTAATTCAAATTAATCAATGGTTTTCCATTGATTTTTTTATTCTAAAAACGATTAAAAAGAGTATAATTTAATAATAAATTATAAGACAAAAAGAAAGAGGTAGTTATGAGTAAAGAGTATGGAGCAAGTAGTATTCAATCTCTTGAAGGATTAGAAGCTGTTAGAAAGCGTCCTGGAATGTATGTTGGCGGAACTGGAATAATTGCTTTACACCATTTAATTTGAGAAATAGTAGATAATGCAGTTGATGAATCACTTGCTGGATTTGCCAACACAATCGAAGTAACTTTAACTAAAGATGGATATGTTAAAGTTAGTGATAATGGTAGAGGAATCCCTGTGGATATCCATCCAAAACACGGAGTTTCTGCTGCAGAAGTAGTTTTAACAGTTCTTCACGCTGGTGGTAAATTCGATAGTAGTGCTTATAAAGTTTCTGGTGGTTTACACGGTGTTGGCGCTTCTGTAGTTAATGCTTTAAGTTCTAATTTAAAAGTTTGAATTAAAAGGGACCATAAAGTTTATTTCCAAGAATTTGTAAATGGTGGAAAAAAAGTTGATGACTTAAAAGTGGTTGGTGAATGTGGTGATGAAACAGGAACCACCATTATGTTTAAACCAGATTTTGAAATCATGGAACAACATGAATTCAAACTAGAAACAGTTATTGATAGAATCAAACAAACTGCCTACCTAACAAAAGGTTTAAAATTTATTGTTCAAGACGAAAGAGTGAATATTAAAAAGGAATTTCACTTTGAAGGTGGAATTATTGACTACATTTCTGAATTAACTAAAGGATATGAAAAAGTTACAGAAAAATCCATTTATGCTGAAGGTATTTTTAATTTAGGCGAAGAAAAATCAACAGACATAAATGTAGAAGTAGCACTACAATATGTAACTGAAGATAGAGAAGAAATCTTAACATATGCCAATAACATCTATAACAAAGAAGGTGGAACTCATGAAACCGGTTTATTTGACTCTTTATCTAGAATTTTAAATAATTATGCAATTGAAAATAAATTTTTAAAATCTGAAGCAGATAAATTTTCAAGAGAAGACTTAAGAGAAGGTATGTTTGTTGTAATTTCCATCAAACATAGCGATCCTATGTTTGAAGGACAAACTAAAGGTAAATTGATTAATAAAGACGTAAGACCCGCTGTAAATAAAATCTTTTCTGAAGTTTTTGAAAGATACTTAAATGAAAATCCAGGAGAAGCAAGAAAAATCATTGAAAGAAATTTACTTGCTCAAAAAGCTAGAAAAGCTGCTGCTTCTGCAAGAGAAGCAACAAAGAGAAAAAATCCTTTTGAAGTTGGATCGCTACCTGGAAAATTAGCTGATTGTTCAACAAAAAATGCTGAAATTGCTGAACTTTACATCGTGGAGGGAAACTCTGCTGGTGGTAGTGCTAAAATGGGTAGAGATCGTCACTATCAAGCTATTTTACCTTTAAGAGGAAAGGTTATTAACTCTCAAAAAACAAGTGATGAAAAAGTCTTTAAAAACGAAGAAATCCTTTCTTTAATTACCGCTTTTGGAACAGGTATTGGTCCAGAATTTAATATTAATAAACTTAGATATCACAAAATTGTTATAATGACCGACGCCGACGTTGATGGTGCTCACATTAGAACTCTTCTTTTAACTTTCTTATATAGATACTTTAGACCATTAATTGAATATGGATTTATCTACATAGCCCAGCCACCTTTATACAAAATTTCTTATAATAAAAAAGATGAATACGCTTATAATGATGCTCAAAAAGAAGAAATTTTACAAAGAATAGGTGATAGTAAATTCTCCATTCAAAGATACAAAGGACTTGGAGAAATGGATCCACAACAACTTTGAGAAACAACCATGGATCCCGCTGTAAGAAAAATGCTTCAAGTGCAAATTAAAGATGCTATGATTGCTTCACAAGTATTTGAACAACTTATGGGAGAAGAAGTTGGACCAAGACGTGAATTTATTGAAGAAAACGCTAAATTTGTTAAAAATATCGATTTATAAGAATAATTAAACAAGAACTTTGATTCTTGTTTTTTTCTTCAGTTTTGCAACCCATAAACCCAAATTCAGGAAAATAAAAAATCAAAACTGTAAGCGTTAACATAATTGAAATATGTTAAATTTATGTTATTGCTTTTTTGTTTTGATTTTATTTTTTTATAAATATTTTTAGTTCACTAGATAAATTTAAAATATTACAAAATCTATATAATAACTTAATTTTTGTCACATTATCAAAAGAATAAGAGATATAAAAATTGTCAATTAATTTTGCATAGAGTCGTTTTGGTTGTGAGTGTTTAACTTTATCTGTAGAGAGACTAGCTAAATTTAATCATTCATTTTGTTTTTGGTTTATTAATTCTAAGTGGTTTTCTGTTATATTCTTATATATTTTATTAAGCAAAATGCTTAAATGCTTTTCAAAAATAAATTTTGTATTTTTAAAAATAATGTATTTTACTTTATCATCTCTTACTTGATCATTATTAATTTTTTTAAAATTGTTTTCATTAATCATAAATAATTCATGAGAGTTATCATAAGTTTTGACATCTTTAGATTCTTTATTAATACTTTCTTGTTTGTTTTTATTATGAAACATGTGCTTAGATACTATTTTTTCAAATTTTTCATCTTTTTCTATTTGTAATTCTAGTAAATTATCTAAATTTAGAACTTGCAATAGTTTAAACAATTGTTTCATTCTTCTTTCTTTATCGCCTTCTAAAGATATAAATAAATTTGTTCCCGGAACAGAAGAATATTTATATTTATTTCCTTCTTTTTTCTCTGCAAATGAAAAGTTTTTAATAAGCGAAATCTCTTTTTGTTTGTTATTTATTTCATTAATAAAATTTTCAAATAAATAATTATAAATTTTGTGAATCACTAAATAAAATTTATTTTTTTGCATATCAAAACATTCATTATTAAAGTAAATAAATTTTATTTTGTCTTTTTCTATCGTTTTGTTTTCAACACTTTTAAAATTTAAATTATTAATTATTGAAAAATTATTATTAATTTTATTAGTTAATATCACTTTGCTTTCTTTTATCTCTAAATCATTATTTGGTAACTCATCAAGAAATTTTATTTTGTTTTCCAAATTTAAAATTTGTGCAAATTTGAAAAGATACATCATCTTAATTTCATTAGAAGCATGAAGATGGAAATATAAACCGGTTTTATTTAATAAATGATATTGGTAGGAATTTGTTTTTTGTTCTTTGTTTTTTAGAAAATTTCCTAATTTTAAAATCGACTCTTGTTTTTGGATAATTAAATCAAAATAATTATCTGCTATATCTTGATAAATTTTTTCAATATTTTCTTTCGCTTTTTTGTTAGTTAAGTCATATGTTTTATTTTCAAAAACAATATATTTAGTTTTTGAAAAGTCATTTAAACTAATTTTATTTTTTAATTTTGTATAAGAATGAGTTGAAGGTAAATCATCATTCTCTATAACTTTTTTCTGTATTTTTTCCGTATTTTCTATATTTTTACTTCTTGCTTCAACTTTTTCTCCACCAATCAATTGAGAATATTTATATTTGTTTTTAAAGTTTTTTTCAAAAATAAAAATTGTTCTTTTTTCTATTTCTTCTTGATTTCATATATCTACTTCTTTAAAATATTTATTTAGTTTAAAATCAGAAGTAATATAACTTTGTTTTTTCTCTTTAAAATTTAAATTACCTAACGAAGCATTTGTTTTATCATTAAGAAGTGTTAAATTACCAATTGTATGTAAATAATTACTTCTTATGTTTTCGATTTCTGAACTTTCCAAACCTTCATTATCCGAACTTAAATTTTGTGCAAAAATGTGTTCAATTTGGTAATTTTTATTAATGTCTTCTAATGATAAATCATAAAACAGTAAAAAGTCTGCAATTTTATTTTGTTTATTGTATAAAAAATGATTTAGTAAGGAGTTTTTTATAATTTCATCATCAATGTTAAAAATTTCTTTTTTATTTGCTTCTTCTATATAATCTTTTAAAATTGATTTAAATGAATTAAAATCTCCACTATTTTTAATTTCTCAATAAAATTTTAAAAATAAAGTTTTTCAATTAATGTTTCTTGAAAGATTAGAAATTTGAATTCTAGAAATTAAATTGTTAAAAAATTTAATAGCGTTTAGTAATTTATCTTTATCACCTTTATCTTTGTCACAAATTTCTATTAAAATTAGATAGCAAAAAAATAAAGAACCTTTGTTTTCATTTATAAGAGTTTTTAACTTAAATAATTCAATTTTTATATCTTTTGTCTTTTCTGTGCTTAATTTTCTTTCAATATTTTCATCATTTCAAATCAATCTTAAAGTTTTGAAATTTTCATAATAATCAATGATCATTTTTTCTTTTGTTTTGTAATCTTGTTTATTGTCTCTTCATCAACTTTCAAATTTTTCATAAACATTGAATTTTTCATCTGCTTTTGAATCTGAATAATGTTCTGTATTTGCAAAATTTAAGTGGTTAACAAAAAGATAAAAGAATCTATCTAAAACATTATTATCTATTTTAGAATCATTAAAAATATCTTCAAAAATTTGACTATCTGGAAGGTTAGAGTAAATAATATTTTTAATTAATTCATAATCCCTTAACTTAATACCAATATAATTTTGTTCTCTATATCATTCAATTGCTTCTTCTTTGGTTTCAACTATTAAAACAACAATATTAAAATTTTTTTCGTCATTTTGGTTTGCTTTGTGAAATTTTTCTATTAAATTATAAAGTTTGTTCTCTTCTTTAAATTCTTCTCTTAAAAGTTTTAAAAAATAATTATAAATACTGTAAAATGGTTCATATTCCCTTGGTGACTCTTTTGCTAAAGTAGTGATTCTATCTCATGTATTTTCCGGTTTTTTTATTTTATCAAAAAAGGAATTTGAATTTTTGTTTTCAAATTTTATATCTAATTTTAAAACTTTATTTTGAATGGCTACTTTGTTTTCTTCTCATTTTCCCTTTAATAAATTAACTTTTATTTCATCTTCTTTTTCTAAGAAAAAATCATGTAAAGATTTTAAAAAAATAAAAGTAGTCAAGAATCTTTGTTGCCCATCAATGATATTTATTTTATCTTTTTGTGGATTTTCCCTTAAAACTACAAAAGTTCCAAAATATAAATCATTATTTTCAGTTGTGTTATTATTTTCTTCTTTGTAAAAATTAATAAATTTTTTAATAAAATTACTTGCTTCTCTTTCGTTTCAAACAAATTTTCTTTGAAATCTTGGAATTATTATTTCTTTTATTTTATTGTCTTTCTTGTTGTCTTTGGACAAAAAGAACAAATCTTTAAATATATCTGATATTAATGGTTTCATTTTTCCTACTTTGCTATTCTATTATTTAAATTATAATATAAAATTACATAAAAAGCCCTTTAATAGAGAAAATAAAGGTTTTTTCCATATATATTATTTACATTATAATAATAAATGGCCTATTATTTAAAAAATTAAATATGTAATATATCAATTGTTAAAAATAAAAAAAGCAGTATTAACTGCTTTACATTAAAATGAAAGGCAAAGAAATGATAAATAAAATAAGAAAGCAAACAAGACCAATAAAAATATTTAGGTAACTTTTTTCTTTATTGTCTTGTCTTAATTTTTCAATTGAAATTAATTCTTTTTCTTCCATTTGATTTTCTTTTAATATTTTATTTTCTCTTTTTATGTTTCAATTTTTTATTCCTTTAGAATAAATATCAAAAAGTCCTCATTTTATAACAAGAGCTAAAACTGTAACTCCTAATATTAAAAAAGAAATTGTAAATAAAGACTTATATCAATTCAGTTTATTAAATGTTAAAGTCATTAAGAGAAATAAAACACTAAAAGTAATAATTCAGAAAACTAAGTAAATATAATCTATTTTTCTCAGTTTTCTAATTATTTTATTTTTTCAAAAAAATTTAATTTTATTCATTTTTATTTAGTCATTTATTCAATTGATTTTTTGTTCCATAAACTTTGTGTGTTGAAGAATTATCAACTAATTCTTCTTCAATAACATTAGGGAAATTTTGTTCTTTTAAATAATCTAATTCAAAATTAGATGCTTCAAATGGTTCGTTAGCATTTGACATTTTTGGAATAGATTTAAATAAGTTGATTGTGTAAGGGTGTTTTGGATTAGAATAAATTTCTTCTGTTTTTCCTCTTTCAACTATTTTTCCAAGATGCATAATAATAATATTATCAGCAATATATTCAACCATTGATAAGTCGTGTGCAACAAAAATTAATCCAATTCCTTTTTTATCAACTAAACTTTTTAGTAAGTTAACAATTTGTGCTTGAATAGAAATATCAAGAGAAGCTATTGGTTCATCAGCAATAATAACTTTTGGTTCGCTTATTAATGCTCTTGCAATAACTATTCTTTGTCTTTGACCACCAGAAAATTCATGTGGGTAACGATAAGCAAATTGTCTTAATAAACCAACTTCTTCAAGTGCATTATAAATTGATTCATCATATAAAGTTTTCTTAACAACTTTTTTAGTTATTGTTAGATTTTGATTGTTGTTGTGTAATCCAAGTAAATAAGTAATTCTATTGTAAATTTTTCTTAATACTTTTAATTCTAAATTAAATGAATTAAGAGATGAATATTTTTCATTTACTTTTTGTTTATATGATTCTAGTTGAATTTTTACTTCGTGAGCATTTAATCCATCAGCTATTAATTTTTGGTGAATTCAAACTAAAAATCTTTTGTGAATTTCAGCAAATTTTGCATCTAATACTTTTTGTTTTTCACTTATGCTTTTTATAACTTTTTCTTGTTTGCTAATTTCAGCATTAATGTTAGTTTCTCATACTTTAAAATCTTTTTTGAAGTCTTCTAATTCGTGATTAAAAATATGTTTATTTTTCTTATGAATAGCTTGTAAAAGATTGAATTTAACTTTATCTTCTTCTAAAATATGTTTTTCTTTTGAAAGTGATTTTTTAAGTTTTTCAATTTCTGCTTTAATACCTTTAATTTTGTTTTTATATAATACTTTTTTATCTGCTGCTGTTTTTAAAAAGTGTTCTAAATCAACATTAGCAAATTCTGCAAGTAATTCTGATTTTAATTCTTTTTTAGAAGTTCAAAACTCATTATTTTCGTTAGGTATTTTTAAAAATTTATTTTCATATTTTTCTATTAAAAGTTTATTGTGATTATTAAATAATTCAACCATTTTATCAATTTCTTCGATAGATAATCAATAAAATAAATTACTTTTTAAATCACCAGATCAGGATTTATTTTTTAAAAATTCCTTTGTAAATAAATTGATAACTGCTCTTTTGTAGAAAAAAGAATAGTTTTTGTAATCTGTTGAAAGTAAAGCGTTATCTAAATTGATTAAATATTCTGATTTAAATTCATAAATATAGCTTTTTACGTAGTTTTTGGAATTAGTACACTTTTCTTTTCAAGAAGTTTGGAAATCATTTAACTCTTTTTCTTTTTGGGCAATTTGTTCCAAAATCGCTACATTTTCTCTTGAATTTTTGATTAATTCTTCTGCTTTAACTAATGCTGCTTTTGATTCTCTTAATGCTTTTTCATCATAGCTCAATTCACCATTTCTATATTCTTTTTGTTTTTCGAAATAGAAATTACTTAAATTAGTAACTCCTTTATACATAAAATTAATAGCTTTTGATTCGTGAAATTGTCTTTTTGTTAAATATGAAAAGTAAGCATTGAAAATATCTTCATATGTGTTAGATTCAAATAATTGATCAAATGAAGCAAAGTCATCAAAGTGAAATTCTCATTCTTTAAAATATTCATTAGCTTCAAAAATAGTACTATTTAAGTTATCTAATCTTTGCTCTTTGAATCTTCTTAAAAAAGTATAATGGAAGTTTGAAGTAACTTGTTGTCAATCTTTAAAAATATCCACCATTTTGTCTTTAATGATTCCATTAACTTTTAAAGGTTCTTTTAAAATAGAATAAATATTTTTTTGTCCATTTAAAGAAGCATGTGGATCTTGGAAAATCATTTGCATATTTTTTCTCATAAATTTATCTTTTGATCTTCCGATTTTTTTACCAGAAATAATTCTATTTTCTAATGTTACTTGTCCATTATATCTATCATATAATCTAATGATAGATCTACCTACAGTTGTTTTACCTGAACCTGATTCACCAATTAATCCTAAAACTTCTCCTTCAAAAAGTTTGAAATTAATTTTATCAACAGCTTTTACAATTCCGTTTTTATTGTAAAAATACTTTTTAAGATTTTTAACATCTAATATTGTTTTTTCCGTATTTTTATTCATTTTTATTAAAAACCTCTCTAAATAATTTTAATCTACTTTTTAGTTGTTCTGTTAATTCTACTTTTGGTGCATCTGGGTGTAATAATCAGGTAGCAGCAGCATGAGTTTTAGAAATCTCAATTAAAGGTGGTTCTTTTTCAAAATCAATTTCTAAAGCATAATCATTTCTTGGTGCAAAGGGATCTCCAGCTGGTAAATTAGCCATATCTGGTGGGGTTCCTTTTATGTTGTAAAGTTTTTGATTTTTGTTTTCAGGAATTGCACTAATTAAAGCTCAAGTATATGGATGTCTTGGGTCAGTGAAAATATCTTTTCTCGTTCCTCTTTCCACGACTTTTCCTGCATATAAAACATAAATGTAATCACAGAATTTAGCAATTACTGAAATGTTATGTGAAATAAAAATTAAAGAAATTTTGTATTTTGTTCTTATTTCATTAAATAAAGCTAAAACAGATGCTTGAACCGTTGGATCAAGAGCTGTTGTAGGTTCATCAGCAATAATTAAATCTGGTTGTGCTGCTACAACCATAGCAATCACAACTCTTTGTTTTTGTCCTCCACTTAAAGTATGTGGATAAACATTAAATCTAGTTCTTGCTTCAGTAATTCCAAAAGATTCAAGTAAATTTACTAAGTAATCAATTTTTTCACTTTTTGATTTAAATCTAGAATCTTTTTCTAAAACATCTAGTAATTGTTTTCCAATTGTTCTAGTTGGATTTAGGGCTGTTAACGGATCTTGAGGTATATAACCTATTTTTTTACCTCTTATTTTTAATCATTCTTTATCTTTTGTAAATTTGGAAATATCAATTCCAGAAACTTCCATTTGATCACTTTTGGTATAAGCTAATTCATTTATTCCTAAAAGAGCTTTAGAAGTTACTGTTTTTCCTGAACCTGATTCACCTACTAATCCTACAATTTCTCCTCTTTTAATTTTTAAGTCCACTCCACGTACTATGTTAATAAATTTTTGTTTTTTATCTTTAAAGGAAACTCTTAAATTTTTAACTTTTAAAAGGATTTCTTCTTTATTTAAGTCTTTTTCCATATTTATTTAGCTCCTTTTTTAACAACTTTTGGATCAAGGGCATCGTGGAATCCTAATGCCACAAATCTTAGTGAAAGTGAAATAATTAATAAAATAATTGAAGGGAAAGCAAGTGCTCAAGGGTTTTGATTAATTAAACTTGCTGAACTTGTAATTAAAAGTCCTAAATTAGGTACTGAATCTGTACCTTCTTTAATAAATCCAAGGAATGCAATTCCTGCTATTGCTTGAATTCCAGCGGTAATTCTTAAAACAAAACTATTTGCTAATTTTCCGGAAATTGCAGGTAAAATATGAGCAAATATTAATCTCATTTTTGAAGCACCTATCGCTTGTGAAGCATAAATATATTCTTCGTCTTTTACTGTAATAGTAAAGGATCTAGTGGTGTCAGCAGCACCGGTTCAACCTGTTAATGATAGAATTAAAATAATTGCCGGTGTGTTAGTTCCAAAAATTCCAATTAAGATTATAAATAATACTACTCAAGGGATTGCATTAAAAATTTCAATTAATCTTAGTCCGTATGTATCTATTTTTTTTCCTACGTTAAATCCAAGAAAAGCACCGACAGATACTCCGATAATTGTTTCAATAATTGCAATTGCAAAAGCAATTCCTATTGCGTTTAATGTTCCAACTCAAGTTCTTAATCAAATATCTCTTCCGTATGAGTCAGTTCCCATAAAGGCATAAATTTTTGAATGTTCATCTCCATTTAAAGCGTTAATAACTTCATAAGGATTTAAAGTTACTAATCAAGTTTCTGGAGCGATGTTTGTTGCTTCTCCTTTTATTAGTTCAGGATTTAGCTTATGAATTTTATCTAATAACTCAGTAGATAAGGTAAAAGTAACATCTCCTTCAAAACTTGGTTTTAACTCTTTAATTAAAGAAAGAGAAGCACCAGAAATAGGTTTAGTTGTTGAAAATGGTGAAGTTACCCAAGAAATAAATGCTGTAATAATTAATAAAATAAAGATAACTAAAGCAATAACTGCATATTTATTTGCAAAAAACCTCTTAATAACATCTAAAAGTAGTTTAGAAGGTTTTCCGGTTACAGAAGATGAAGAAATAATATCTTTATTAGCGGCAGAAAGTTTTAAAAGTTCTTTATCAGCTTTGGAAAATTTATATTTTTTCTCAAAAGCTAAACTTGAATTTTGTTTTTCCATTATTTTTTCCCTCCTTGATAACTTTTTCTTCTAACTAAATAATTTTTAAATAATAATCAATAGTTTCTAGAACTATTTGAATTAGCAATTTTAATTCTTGGATCCATTCATGCATAAGACATATCCACAAATATTAATGTAACCATCGATAATGATGTAAAGAACACAAGTGAGAACATAATAACGTTAATTTCTCCTTGTTCAGTGTAATTAACAATAATTGATGATGATCCAGGAATTCTAAAGAATTTTTCTAAAATAATACTTCCTGATAGTAAACCTATATATGAGAATAAAATAGATCCTACTAAAATAACAGATGCGTTTCTTAAAACGTGTTTTTTAAAGATATTTCACTTAGATAATCCTTTTGATTTGGCAATTAAAACTTGATTTGAAGTTAAAACTGTTACAACTTGATTTCTAACAAAAATTGTATATCCAGCCAATGATGATAAAGTAAATACAATGATTGGTGTTATTAAAGAAGCAATTGTAATATCAACAGGAACATCTCTTGGATCTTTAAATTCAAATGGTAATCCTGCTTTTGAAGTAATTAAAACAATAATAGGTGCTATAACAAAAGCTGGTAAAGCAACAAATAGTGTAACAAAAGTTGTTATTGCACTATCTATTCATTTTCCTCTATTATAAGCAGCAATTACTCCTAAAGATATACCAATAATAACACTTAATACAAACGCTGGTAATGATACAGCAATTGTTCATCTTAAAGGTTCAAAAAATAATTTTGGAATATTTTGACTATAATCACTTGTGTCTGAATAAATTATTCCTGCATTTCCTGTAAAGAAATCTTTAAATCATAAAACAAACCTTGTTACTGGATCTTTATCAAAACCATAAAATGATTTAGGATCGATTTTTAAGTTTTCATCACCTGTTGGATTTAATCTTTTTGCGGCATCTTGTAAACTTTGTTCGGTAAAAGGACTTTTACCAAATGAAGCTTGTAATAAATATACTATAAAAATAATTATAAAAAAGGTGATAATAGCTAAACCAAGCCTCTTAAAAAAGTATTTAAACATTCTATTTATCTCCTTTTCTTATAACCACATCTCCATAAGGTATATACTCAAATTCTGATAGTGGAATTTCGATATGTTTATTTCAAATTGATATTGAAGGAACGTTTGAACTTGTACTTAAATCGATTTCTGGCACATAACCAATTAAAACTCTAATTTCTTTAGCAAGTTCTACTATTTCTTTATTTGTAGCTTTTGATTCATAATTTAAGTTAAAAATAGCAGTTAATTCATTAAATTCATTTTCTGCACTTGCATCAACTCATTTGTTTAAACTATGATTAAATACTTTTTTAACTTTTTTTCCATTTTCTTCAAATTCTTGTTCTAATGTTTGATCTTTAAAGTATTTTTTAGTTGTTTGATCATAGAAAGTAACATTAGAAATGAAATTAATAACTGAGTTTTTTCCAGAAACTTTTCTTGGTTCAAATTTTTTCTCATATTTATTTGTTGTTTTATTTAATACTCATTTGTATTTTTGTGATCAAACTGGTTTTTTATTTAATCCTTCACCAGTAAATACATATACTTTTTCTTTTTTATCATTTAATTTTGGAACAGCATTTCCATCTTTATCAACTTCTTTTGGAGTTCCATCTGCATTTTTTTCATATTCATATTCGTATTGAATATCTTCATAATTAGCATCATATGCATTTGTTGCTTTTATTCATTCTGAAAAAGGTAATCATGCTTGTTTTTTATCTGGATAAGCTAATCTTTCTTTTTCAAATTCTGTTTTAAAAGCATCTGCATATTTTTTGAATTCTGGGAAAGATTTAACGTAAGGACTATCACTTGGTAATTCAGCAAAATGAGCGATTGCTAAATAAAGTGGACTTCCATTTAGTTGTCCGGAACCATCAATAAAGGTTCCGGAACCATCATAGTCAGCACTTCAACCTACTATTTGTGAATTTCCTAAACCTAAGATTAAAACATTTCAAACATCTTCTGATTTAAATTCTGCTTGTGAATTGATTTTTAATCTATTGTCTAATTTATTCATCATATCAATTACAGAATCAAGTGAAGCGATTTTAGATGAACTTTCATTTCTATATCTATTAGAAATTGAAAACTCAATTTTATCTTTACTTGCATCTAAATGATTTTCTGCATAGAAATCATCAAGTATTTTTTTCAATTCAGCTTTTAAAACTTCAATTCTTGGTGCTTCATATTGTTTGTTTTTATCTTGTAAATTATCTAAATATTGTTTTCTTTGCTCTTCAATAGTTTTTGTATAAAATATTTCTCCACTTTCATTTATAGAAAAAGTTGTGTTGATATCGTCATAAAAGTCTCTTGCTGTTTTTCCATCTAACTCACTTCCACCTAAATGATTGTCTGGACCAATCATTGAAAGTCAAGGAATTGCAGTTTTAGAGTTATCTTTTATGTATGTATAACTATTTCATAAAGCATCGATAATTGTTCTAAATGCAAAGGATTTTCCTGTAAATAATGTCTTTCCAAGCTCTG
Organism: Mycoplasma sp. AC157; assembly: GCF_054343415.1. NCBI lineage: Bacteria > Bacillati > Mycoplasmatota > Mollicutes > Mycoplasmatales > Mycoplasmataceae > Mycoplasma > Mycoplasma sp. AC157. Next base: position 14,733 of record NZ_JBTGVE010000011.1, read on the forward strand.
CTTTTCCTTTTGCTAATTCTTCAATAGAACTACCAAAAGCTAATTTAGCATAGTTATCATTGAAGTAGTATTTTTTATCAGCTTGACCACCATTAAAGTTTGTTCCTTTTTCAAGTAAATCTCTGGCACCTGGAATTACGTCTTTAGATAAACTTCCTTTATAAAGCCCTTTATCAGGTGTTTTTCTAAAATGAATTTGTGATAAATCTTTATAAATTATTGATTTATTTGCATCTGATAAACTAGAATATGGAAGAATTGAAACTGTTCCTTCTAAGTAATTATTAAATTGAGCACTATTAAATTGAACTGAATCTGGATATAAATTATATCTTGATGTTATTTTTTTAACTGAAGTTGCCTCTTTTTCTTTTCAACCTGTCTCTGCATAATAATCATTTCTTATATAAACTGTTCTATCGTTTGATAAATAAAAAGGTAAATATGGTGAAGCATATAATTGATCTTCATCATATTGTTTTCCATATCAGTAATATGCATATTTAAATGCATCACCTGTTTCACCAAATTCTCCTTCGTGTTTTCCAGTAATATCAAAAATTTGTTTGTTTCTATCGTCGATAAATTTATGTGATACAGGACTAAAATAAGTAGAATCTAATAATAATTTTTTAAATAATTCATTAAAATTAGCCTCTTTATTTTCAATTTTTAAAAATGTTAGTCCTTTTTCATTTGTATCTTTAATATCAGTAATAAATGTTTCTGATTTTGAGAAGTTATCTTTCTGAATTCCAAAAACTTTAAAGAGATAATCATTTGAAACGTGGTTTGTACTATCAAAACTACTTGATGAACCTAATGAATATTTTCTAATAATATCATCATCTATTTTTTTAGAACCACCATGACTTGCTCTATAGTCACCACCATAAAGCATTTTTCTGTTTCAACCGTAAACAAAATCTTCTAATTCAACATTATATTGACTTTTTTGTCCATTACTTTTAACTCAAGGAATATCTTTTTTAATAGTTAATTGAATTTTAGATGCCTTACTTAATTTATTTAAAAAGTTTAAACTGTTTATTGATTTTGGATCATCTGAAGTTAATTTAACTAAAGCAGAAGTTATTTCTTCTCCTTCATTAAACATTCCTTTTTCGTGTTTATCATTATCAAAAACGCTTATTGTTCCATCTAAATCTGTAACATAAATTTTATCTACTAATATTAAACTATATCATTGATAAGTAGGTTTCTTGATTTTATAAACACCTTCTTCAAATTTATTTCCATTATTAGGTTTTATATTTTCAAATTCTGCTTGTCCTGAACTGACTGTTGCAAAAAGATTTGCATTAGTAAAATAACTAGCTGGTGTAGAAGGAGTACCTAATATTACACTAAAATCTTGGTCAAATTTTTTGTAGCCTGAAGTAGCTAAATTAACAATAGAACTTATTTCTTGTCTTTTATAATGTGGTTCTATTGTAGAACAAGATACAACAGTAGCTGTTGTACCAACTAAAACTGCTGGCACTGAAAAACCAATTAATAGTCTTCTTTTTTTCATATCTTTCCTTTCTTAAATATTTAAATATTAATAAAATAAAAACTCTTATAAAAACTAGCTTTTTTCTAATTTCTATAAGAGCATATTTATTTTATTAATATTAAAATGTTTTTTACATCTCAAAGAAATTAAAGAAAAAATCATTGTTGTTAATCATCTTAGTAACAATGTTTTTATTAAAAATACGTTTAATAACAATGATTTTCATTTTTCTCCTCTTTTTGATTTAACTTTAATATTATACATTTTTTTTGAAAAATTGTAAATTTTTTTATAAATTTCCATTTTTAATCAAAAAATTAATCTTTTTTATTTAATTTTATCTTTGAATTTTTTCATTAATTCATCAATATTTAATTCTTCTAGTTTTTTAAGTTTTTCTTCCGCTCTTTTAATTCTTTCTTCTTCAGTTATCTCTTTTTTTACTTCTTGTTTTATAACAGAAGAGTTAGTTTTTTGAGAGTTAATTTCTTTTTCTTTTTTTGCTATTTTTTCTTCTTTTATAAAGGTTTTTTGCTTATTTTCAGAAATTTTGTTTTCATTTTTAACTTCAATATTTTCCTCTTTTTTTAAGTTATTTTCAATAATATAAGCATTTATTTTACTTACATAAAAAGCATTTTTATTTTTGCTATTACTAAAACCTTCATCTAAATTAGAATAATTTAAAGAAGAAAAGTCAAAATCAGAAATATTATTATCTAAATCAAAAACTGAAATTTTAGTTTTGTTTTCTAAAACAATAGAATCAATAACTTCTAATTTAGAAATTTTATTTTGTGCAAAAATCATTTTTCCCTGTGTAGTTTTATTACTAAAAGGTATTTTTGCAGCATTTAATTTTTTATATTGTGCTTTTTTAGTAAATAATAAAATATCATCATCTTCGTCAACTAATGAAAAACTTGAAACAAGTGAATCTTTTGGCAGTGAAATTAATTTAACACCAGAAGAGTTTGTATTATATACTGGAATATCAATTTCACTATATTTTACAGCTTTTCCTTCACTTGAAATAATTATTATATCTTTGTAATTATCACTTATTTTTGCAGCAACTAAATAATCATCACTTTGTTTTATTTTAATTGCACTAATAGTTTTATTAAATCTTGAAACTTCAAAATCTTTAACTAAAACTCTTTTCCCAATTCCTTGAGAAGTAATCAAAGTTATATAATTATTAACTTCAAAATCTTTAACTAAAATAATAGACACTATTTTTTCATTACTTTTTAGAGAAACAAAGGTATTTAAATGAATTCCAAAATCTTTTCATTTAGATTCATCAATTTTATGAATTGGTAAGTAAATATAATTTCCTAAATTTGTAAAAATTAAAAGTTTATCAATTGATTCTACTTTATCTAAAAATAGCAAAGGATCTTTATCTTTTAATAAATAAGTTGATAATTCATTAGAATCGAAAGTTTTAACAGTTATTTTTTTAACATAACCATCTTTAGAAACTCCAACATAAAAATTTTCTTGTTTAATTAATTCTTCTTTATTAATTTCAACTTTGAATTCTTCATCATAAATTTTTGTTTTTCTTTTAGTTGCGAATTCTTTTTTAATTTCTTTAAATAAGGAAATTAAAAATTGATCAAAAGAGTTTTGATTATTTAAAAGATTGAGTGTCTTTTTAATTCTTTCTTCAAGCATATTTTTTTCATCGATATAAAGTTGCTGATCTATTCTAGAAAGTCTATATAATCTCATTTCAGCAATTGCTGTGGCTTGCAATTCACTAAAACTAAAGTTTTTCATTAAAGCTTCAATTACTCCTTTTTTTGAATTATCTGAATTTCTTATGATTCTAATTACTTCTTCAGTAATATCACCAACTTTAATTAAAGCAAGAGTTATTTCTAATTTTCTTTTATCTTTTTCTAAATCAAAGGTTAATTCCTTTGTTTTATATGTTTTAACATGATTCAAATATGCATCCAACATATTATTCAAAGACATTAATTTTGGTGCGTTGTTTTCAATTGCAATTGAATTATATGAATAATAAACTTGCATTTCTGTTTTTAATAATAAATAATTTAATACAGATTCAACTTTAGTATCATTATCAATTTCGATGATTATGGAAATTCCATTTCTATCAGATTGATCTCTTACTTCTTTAATTCCATTTATTTTTTTATCTATTCTTATTTCATCAATGTCTTTAATTAATTTAGACTTAACTACACCAAAAGGAATTTCATAAATTTCAATATGCTTTTTATTAATTTCTTCGCTTAATCTGTATTTTGAAACTAAAACAATTCTTCCTTGACCACGCTCAAAAGCTTCTAAAATCCCTTTTTTTCCGTATATTATTCCACCTGTTGGAAAATCCGGTCCTTGAACAATAGAAGATAATTTTCTTAATTCAATATTAGGATTTTTTATTTTTGCAATTGCAGCATCTAAGATTTCTCCCAAATTATGTGGAGGAATTTCAGTAGCAAATCCTGAAGCAATTCCTTTTGCTCCGTTAATTAGTAAATTAGGAATTAATGATGGTAATACAGTGGGTTCTTTTTCCGAATCATCAAAATTTGGAGCAAAAGAAACAGTGTTTTTATTAATAGATTCCAACATTAAATTAGTTATTAAACTTAATCTTGTTTCAGTATAACGCATAGCAGCAGCAGGGTCATCATCTATAGAACCTTTATTTCCATGCATTTCAACTAAAGGAACATTCATTTTTCATTCTTGAGCCATTCTTACCATAGCTTCATAAATAGATGAATCTCCGTGTGGATGGTACTTACCAATAACATCCCCTACAACCCTAGCAGATTTTTTAAAAGGTTTATCACTTTTTAAACCTAATTCTCACATTGAATATAAAATTCTTCTTTGCACTGGTTTTAAACCATCACGAGCATCAGGAAGTGCTCTTTGTTGTATTATATATTTAGAATATCTACCAAAACGATCTGATAAAATAGCATCTAATGATTTTGCTAAAAAATTTTCTTTATTTTTATTAAATATCATTATTTACTCCTGATTTATTAATATTAATTTCAAAGTCATCTTCAAGGGAAAAATCAACATTTTTGTTAATTCATTCTTTTCTTAATTCAACTTTATCTCCCATTAAAATAGAAACTCTTCTTTCTACAATTGCCACATCTTCAATTGAAACTTTAATTAAAGTTCTTGTTTCTGGATTCATAGTTGTTTCTCAAAGTTGCTCAGCATTCATTTCTCCAAGTCCTTTATATCTTTGGATTTCAGAATTGGGTTTATTTTTTAATAATTCTCTTAATTCTTCGTCACTTCAAGCATAAAGAATTTGATTTTTAGGTTTTCTTGTAATTTTATATAAAGGTGGTTGTGCTATATATACCATTCCATGTTCAATTAAAGGTTTCATATATCTAAATAAAAAGGTTAAAAGTAAAATTTGAATATGGGCACCATCTGTGTCAGCATCTGTCATTATTATAATTTTTCCATATTGTGCGTTTTTAATATTGAATTCGCTTCCAACACCAGCACCGATTGTATTGATTATTGTAGCAATTTCTTCATTTTTTAAAATATCAAGAAGTTTTGATTTTTCTGCATTAATAACTTTACCTTTAAGTGGTAAAATGGCTTGGGTTTTTTTATCTCTTCCTAATTTAGCACTACCACCAGCAGAATCTCCTTCGACAAGAAAAATTTCTTTTTCTTCCGGTTTTTTGCTTTGTGCTGGTGTTAATTTACCAGATAAAATTTTCTTTTCACTTAAAGCATCTTTAGTTTTTCTAATTTCTGCTCTTGCTAATCTTGCGGCATTTCTTGCTTCAAAAGATTTTTTAATTTTTTCAATTATTTTTTGAGTTTCTTCTTTATTTTCGTTAATTCAGAATTTTAATTCTCGAGAAACCACTTCTTCCACAATTGTTTTTGCTTCAGGGGTTCCTAATTTATCTTTAGTTTGACCTACAAATTCTAAAATTGATTCTGGCACTTTTAAAGAAATAATTAAAGTTAAACCTTCTCTAATATCACTTCCATCAAAAGCGGTAATTTTTCCTTTTAAAAGGTTTTTTTCTTGTGCATAATCATTAAAAACCTTTGTAAATGCTGTTTTGGCAGCAATTTCATGTGTTCCACCATCTTTGGTTTTGACATTATTTACAAAAGAAATAATGGACTCAGAATAACTTTCTGTATATTGAAAACCAAATTCTACTTCTATTTTATTTTTATTATCACTAAAAGTTGCGATTTGTTTATTAATTACTACTTTAGAATCATTAATAAACTCAACAAAAGCTTTTATTCCATTTTCGTGTTTAAAAGTTTCGTTTTCTCCTGTATTTTCGTCATTAATTTTGATAGTTATACCTTTTAATAAAAAAGAAGATTCTCTTAATCTTTCACTAATTGTTTGAAAAGAAAATTTTGCTTTTTTAAAAATTTCATAATCAGGCAAAAAATGAACTTTTGTTCCTCTTTTGCCTGTATTTCCCATTAATTTGGTTTTATTTTTTATAGAACCACCATTTTCAAATTCAGTATAATATTCTTTTCCGTCTTTGAAAACTCAAACTTTTAATCATTTAGATAATGCATTAACTACAGAAGAACCAACTCCATGCAAACCACCAGATGTTTTATAAGCTCCTTCAGAAAATTTGCCACCTGCATGTAATTCACTAAAAACAAGTTCTACTCCTGTTAAACCACTTTCGTGTTTATCTACAGGAATCCCTCTTCCATCATCTTCTACAATAACAGAACCATCTGATTTCAAAGTTACTTCTATTTTTTTAGCAAAACCTGCTAAACATTCATCAACTGCATTATCAACAATTTCTCAAACTAAATGGTGTAAACCATTGACATCAGTGGAACCGATGTACATTCCTGGACGTTTTCTAACACCTTCAAGTCCTTTCAAGACTTTTAAACTACTAGCATCATAATTCATATTATTATTTTATAGCATTTTTCTTTTTTATTTTAAAAATACAAAAAAATATTTAATTTTTCATTTATTAAAAAGTCGAAAAAATGTTTAAAACATGATAAAATTTTCGTTTTTGGAATTTTTTTAGCGAATTCTTTGTTTTTTTTTTTTTTTTGTATTATTGAAGTAGGTAAAGAAAATCTTTGCCTTTTAAATTATTAAGAAAGGAGGAGTTTTTATGTTAAATTGAAAAACAGTATGAACAAACCATTTTGGCGACAAAGATTGTGGTTATGATTATGCAGGAAGATATATTTGTTTTTCTGAATACGGTTCAAAAACAAGTTCTGCTTGAAACATTGAACACATAAGACCAAGTTCTATTGGTGGAACAGATAGATATGAAAATTTAATTCCTGTTCACGTTGTTACTAATGCAGAAAGAGCAAATAAACCAGCTTGAGTTTCTAATACCATTCCTTTTGAATATATAAAAGGAAAAGGCATAAGAAATAAAAGAACTGGTAAAATTGTTTCTTAAATGACAGCAAATAAGCACTTAATTTTTTAAGTGCTTATTTTAACTTCTGAATTTTAAAAATAAAAATAAAGGATATACAATGAAAAAAGAAAAAATTGAATTGATGCTTTTAATTTTTATTTGTTTAATATTAACTTTTCTTTCTTTATTTAATTTGGATGAATCTATTTGAATTTGAGAAAGAAATATAAATATTTGAAGAAAAATAATTAATATATTTGTAGCAATTTCAGGTATATTGGGCGTTATATCAATTGTAATGTTTGCAAAAAAGAAAAGAATTGCCTTTATTTTAGCAATTCTTAATGCTATTTTATATGCATTTTTCTCTTTTAGTAATGGACTTGTGATTGATGGTTTTATTCAAATTTTATATATATTTATATTAATTTATATTTTTATAAAAGAAATAATAAATAATAAATATTCTAAAAAAATTAGAGAATTAAGACTCTCTTTATATGCTTCAATAGTTTTTGCAATATTTTTTGTTTTATTAGTCACTATATTTTACTTTTTAAATCCATATACAAATAATTTTATTGGCAAAATGCTAAATATAGATTATTTAGAATTTGCATCTAATTTTAATTATAAAATAACTGCATCACTAATTTTAGCAACATTTAATGCTATTTCAGTTGTTGCATTAACAATGATGGCTTTGGGATTTAGACAAAATTGAATAATTTGATGTTTTAAAAATATTCTTTGTTTCTTTTTCTTCGGTGGGATTGCTTTTTTAAGTTGAACTATATTATTTATTAATTTTGTTTATTTGGTTATTTCAATTTATTTATATTTTGTTACTTCCAAAGAAAAAAGACTAACAATTGCATTCATAGGAATGGGAGCAAGTGGTAAATCCACTATTATCAATAATTTAAGAAATTTTTTAACAGAAAAAAATATTAAAATTATTGATGAAAGATTAAAAGATGAACAAATATTTATAGATTATATGAATGATTTAAAAGCTAAAGGGTATTTTACACAAAAAATATTCTTTAAAGATCGCTTAAAACAAATTAGAGAAATGCAAAACTATTCCAAATCACTAATTGATAGACATATGATTGATGATTTTCTTTTCCCAGAAACATTAATAAAAATGAACTATTTTACGCCAAAACAAAAGGTTTTATGAAATTTCTTTTATAAGGTTAAATACAAATTTCTGTTATCTTTAGAACCTAAGGTTGACATCGCTTTTCTTATTTTAAAAGATTTTGATTTTATTTGAAAAAATAGAACTAATGCAAGTGAAAAACACGAATTAGAAATCGAAAAAAAGAGAAGAAAAATTGAACTTCAAAACAAATATTTTTTTCAAATGGTAAATACAGAATATTTAAAAGAAAATAAAATAATTAGTGATAGTTTAAGAAAAAATCTAAAACTTTTTGCTAAAAAACATTATGAATTTATAAATATAGAAATAGAAAATTCTACAGAAAAAATAAAAGAAATTATTCAAAAAGAAGTAGAAAATTACTAAATTTAAAATCAACCACAATTAAGATGGTTGATTTTAATTTATACAAAATTTATAAAAATTTTAATATTTCCATTTATTGAAAAATTTGGAGTTTGTTTAGAAACAATAAAAACATCACCTTGTTTAATTTTGGTGGTTTTGTTTAAAAAACCTTCTCCTTCAAAAACTACAACTTCTGTACAATGTTTTGCTTTTGTTGTGTCAATAATTTCTGTAGTATTATTTATTTCTTTTTTAGTTAAATTAAAATTTTTTGTATTGTAAAACCCTTCTTGATTTAATTGTTTTTGAATAATAGGTTGTAAATCTAATTTCATTGTTTCAAGAGATTCTTTAGTGTGTATTTCCCTTTTTTTTCCATCTATATCTAATCTTTCATAGTCATATAAACGATAAGTGATATCACTCGATTGTTGTAATTCAAAAACCATTGTTTCTTCAGGTATTCCGTGAATTAAACCAGATTCAATGGAAACAAAATCTCCTTTATTTAAAATAATTTTATTTAAATATTTTTCTGTTTCCTTAGTATTTATAACATTTTTAAAAATTTCTTTATTAGTAGTTGAGGAACCTAATATAAAGGGTTTTCCTTTATTTTCCAACACATATCAACATTCATTTTTACCTAAAGAGTTTAATTTTTTTGCATATTCATCATCTGGATGAACCTGGATACTTAAAGGTAATTTAGCATCTAAAAATTTAGTTAGATTAGGATAAACAAAAGAATTAATATCTTCTTCTTTTATATTGAAAAATTTTGGATTTTCCTTTATAAAATCACTAAATTTTTGATTGGTGTTAATTAAAGTTGATTCACAATTTTTTACTGCTGAAATCAATCATGCTTCGCCTATGTTTTCATTTAAATTAAAAATTCTTTTTATGTTGTCATTTGCTCATAATGTTTTTTTAAAATAAGGTTTTAAAAAAATAATTTCTTCCATTTTATCTCAGTTTTTTGTTAAATATTGAATTAGCAGATAAAGAACTAAAAATCAATAATAATAAAGAAATTATAAGTAAAAATATTCCATATATAAATTTGCTAATATTTACTACTTCCAGCATTTTACTTACTGAATTATATTGATCTGTGTCTTTTTGTAAATTAGCTAATTGTTTTGTTAAATCAACAAATTTACCATAATCACTTGTCCCAAGAACTGTTAAAACTATACCAATAATAAGCGAAATTAAGAAAAGAGTTAATAAACCATAAAGAATCATTTTTTGTTTATCTAATTTAAGTTTATTCATTTTTTGCTCCTTTTCTTAAATTTAATTTATTTTTTAAACTATTTAAAAAAGGAATATTAAATTCTTTATTTGTATTTTTTGAATTTTTTCAAAAACCATATATTAAGCAAGTAATTGTTGTCCCAACAATAATTGATAAGAAGAAGAAAAGAATTCCTAAACCACTTCCATAGACATTAGAACCAACAGCACCTAAAATTGCAACAATAGGTCCTCCGTGTGCTGCAGCGTCTGTTACGCTTAATAGTCCTGCCATAGCACCAGCTACTGCTGAACCTATAACATTTGCAGTAATAACTCTTTTTGGATCAGCAACAGCAAAAGGAATTGCTCCTTCACTAATACCAATAAATCCCATAATTAAAGCAGAAATACCTAATGATCTTTCTTGTTCATTGAATTTTTTTCTAAAAATTACAGTCGCCATACCCATACCTAAAGGTGCAACTGGAATTGCTGCTGCAACCATTCCCATTGGTTCAAATACTTTTTGAGCAACTAATGCAGTAGAAGTTAGAAAAGCTACTTTGTTAATAGGACCACCCATATCAAATCCTGCCATTCCACCAAGCAATCCTCCTATTAAGAATGCTATTCCTAAGTTTAGTGCTCCACCATTTTTAAAGAGATTTTGTAGTGCATGAATAAATTTATCCATTACAAAACCAATAGGAGCTCCTATAATAAATATTACAAGCAGTGAATAAAATAATGTTACAGCAATTGGAATTACAAACATTGGTATAATTGCTGCAATTGATTTTTGAATTTTTAGTTGTGCTAATCATTTAACTGTATAACCAACTAAAATTCCAAAAAGAATGGAACCTAAAAATCCCATAGGTGTTTGTACACTGATGTTACCAATACTAAAAAATAAATTATTCATATTAGCAACTGCTGAAACTACAAATGCAGGCATTATAGCAGCTCTACCTGCAATTGAATAAGCTATATAAGCACCAAGAACTCCTATCATTAAAGTAAAGGAAACAACTCCTATTTCAAGTAAATATCAAAGAAAATCTCCTTTTGGTGCTGCAGAATTATTTCCATATATACTTTTTCCAATACCTAAAGATAAAGCAATCATAATTCCACCGAATATAACAAATGGAATCATATAAGAAATACCTGTAACAATATGGTTTAATAATCCCTTTTTATCGCTATTTTCCTTTATGTTAGGATTTTTAACATCGCTTTTATACACAGAAGAATTGCTTGCTTTTTTAATAACTTCTTCTGTATTGTGAATTGCTTCTTTTGTAGATGTTCTATATAGTTTTTTACCATTAAAAATAGATAAATCGACTTCTACATCACTTGCTACTATTACAAATTCTGCTTCTTTTATATCTTGTACAGTTAATGTATTTTTTGAACCTACAGAACCTCTTGTTTCTATTTTTGGAATATAACCCATTTGTAGTAATTTTTTCTCTAAATTTTCTGCTGAAAGATAAGTGTGAGCTATTCCTACAGCACAAGAAGTAATACCTACAACTTTTTTTCCTATTTGATTTTTTGGTTTTGTTTCTTTCTTTCTGTTAATAAAACTACTAAATAAATTAAAAATTTCTTCTGTATCATCGCTAACTTTTAATTTTTCAATTATTTCTTTATCTAAGAGCATTGTTGAAATTTTTGCAAGCGTTTCTAGATGTATATTATTTTCACTTTTAGATGGAACTAAAATTGAAAATATATATTTTACATTTGAATTATCAAATGTTTTTCATTCAATATTTTCTTTTAACTTTATAAAAAATAAAGTTGGAAAATCAATGTATTCAGATTGTGCATGGGGAATTGCAAATTCATTTTCCATGCCAGTTGAAATTTGATTTTCTCTATTTACCAAAGATTTATATATCTCATCAGAACTAGAAGTTATATTCATATTTAATGCTTGTTTTGCTATAAAACGAAAAACTTCATCTTGAGTTTGTAAATCTTCATTGATAAAAATTTTATCTTTTGAAAAAATTTCCATTTTTCCTCCTTGTTTCTATAATAAAATTATATTTTTAAAAATAATAAAAATTTAAAAAGGAAAAAAATTTACTTTTTTGTTTATTAAATAAGAAAAATATTTTTTATTGTTTATTTATTTCAACCTTCTAATATTTTTAAATTTTTTAAATAAATTTGGTCATAATTTTGATTTTTATGTTCAATTAAAAGTAGAAATATTAAATCAGCAATAAATTGTTGGTTTATTTTTGAAGAAATAGAAACTAAACGTTTATCTTGTTCTAAAGTGTGATAAATTATTACATTTTCATATTGTTCTTTGGTTGTTTTATTTGCTGTTATTAAATAAAATTTGATTTTTTGTTCTTGAAAAACCTTGATTATGTGTTTTATTTCTTTTGTATCACAAGATTTAGAAAATAAAATTATAGTTATTTTCTCATTTTTTTCTTGTCCAGATACAAGTAAAAAAGAATGAAAATCTTTAAAAGGTAAAGCATTTAAACCTATTTTTTGTAAATTTATTCCTAACTCACTTGCCCAAAGAAAAGAACTACCTGCTCCAAAAAGATAAATTTTTTGAGATTTTATAATATCTCTAACAAGTAAATTTACTTCTTCTAAATTTACTAAATGAGCTGTTTGAAAAATAGATTCTCTGTAATAATTAAATAATTTATTTAATATTTTAACATTTTGGTCATTTTCATTTGTATTTATAGTTTGATTAGAATTTAAATAATTGTGAAAAACATAAAATTGCATATCTTTCAATGAATTAAATCCTACTTTTTTAACAGTTTTAGATATTAAAGAAATGGAAATAAAAGTTTTTAATGCTATTTGTTTTATGGAAGAACTATAAAATTCTTTAGGATTTTCTAAAGCAAAATTTATTAAAGACTTTTCAGTAGATGTTAATTTTTCTAGTTCTTTATTTGTAAAAAGTTTATTATTCATAATGATTTTCCTTTAATAAATTATAATTTTAAAAAATTAAAATATAAAAATAAAAGGAAAAAACATATTTTTGCCAATTAATTTTGCTGTTATTTTCATTATTTACAAATAATATAAAATTAATTATCATCATATAAAATATTTAATTTTTTATATTTTTCTAAATATTTAAGTTTAGTTTCTATTCTTTTAAGAATAAAGTAAAAGCTTAAGTTGTGTAAAAATAAAATAAATTATAATCTCCAAACCGATCAAATAGATGATAAGCATTATTTAATTATTGCTATAAAAGACAATAATAATAACGTACCTTTTCAAACAATAGAAAAGACAAAAAAAGAGATTGGATTAAAACCTGGATGATATATAAGAATAAGAAGAGACACAAGATTACCTAAACCCCTTGAAGAATTTGAACTTTTAAGAAAATTTGCTAACTATTCTTTTAGTTCTAATTTAAATCATATTGCAACAATTGATGATTTAAATTATGAATATATGAAAGAATATTTGATATTAACAAATGCTAAAAAAGATATTATAGAAATGTCTAAAATTGATATGGCAAAAAGTATGGGACTAATAAGTGATAATAAATTTGAAAATTATCGAGCAAAAAATTTTGCTGTTCTAATGTTTGCAGAAAATCCAAGTAAATTTATTCCTAATGCATTTGTTAAAGTGATTAGAGAAGTAGATGGTACTGACAAGATGGAAGAAAAAATATTTGATGGACCAATTTGACTTCAAGTAAAACAAGTTAATAAGTATTTTGAAAATAATATAATGACATACTACACAATAAGAGAAGATAACAAAATAGAACATAAAATTATTTATAATTATCCACTTGCAACTTTCAAAGAATTAGCAACAAACGCAATTTTACACAAAGAATATGAAAATAATGAATTTGTTGGGATTTATATTTATAAAGATAGAATCTCTTTCATCAACCACAACAAGCCATTACCGCCAGTAACAATAGAATCTCTAAATAATGAAACCAGTTTCGATCAAAGAAAATATATAAACAATGAAATCAAAAATATGTTTTTTGCACTGAAATTAATAGAATCTTATGGTTCAGGGATAAGAAGAGCAAAATCAACTCTTTTGCAAAATAATTCACCTAAATTACTATTTAGTTCAGGGGATGAAAAAAGTAATTTTACCAATGCAATTATTAAAATAAATGAAGAATTTTATAAAAATTTTGATAATAGTTTTTCTAAAAAAACTACCACCAAAACTACCACCAAAACTACTCTTAAATATGATCAAATTCTTAATTTATTAGAGAAAAATCCGTTAATAAATACAAAAGAAATATCAGAAAAATTAAACATCACAATAGATGGAGTTCGTTATCATTTAAGAAAAATGAAAAAGGAAGGATTGGTACGTTATGAGGGTTCTTCCAAACTCGGAAAATGAGTAATTAAAAGGAAATAAAATAATATAATGTAAAATCTGAGTGTATTTAGGTAACATAAGACATTTTGTTTAAATTACTCTTGATTACTTTTTTACAAAGCAATTAATTTCATTATTTATTTAATAAAAAAGTTAACATTTTGAATGTTAACTTTTTTCTTTTGCTTTGAAATTATTTAATAATTTCTGTTACTGAACCAGCACCAACTGTTCTTCCACCTTCACGGATTGAGAATTTTGTACCTTGTTCAACAGCGATAGGAGCGATTAATTCAACTGTTAAGTCAACATTATCTCCTGGCATAACCATTTCTCTTCCTGCTTCAAATTTAATTCCACCAGTAACGTCTGTTGTTCTAAAGTAGAATTGTGGTTTGTAGTTTTGGAAGAATGGTGTATGACGTCCACCTTCTTCTTTTTTAAGAGCATAAATAGCTGCTTTAAATACTGTGTGAGGAACTATTGTTTTTGGTTTAGCAATAACTTGTCCTCTTTCGATTTCTGTTCTATCTACTCCACGTAGTAAAACTCCAGCATTATCTCCAGCCATAGCTGAATCAAGGTTTTTTCTGAACATTTCAATTCCAGTAACAACTGTTTTTTTAGGTTGTTCTTTGTAACCAACGATTTCAACTTCTTCGTTAATTTTAACTTGTCCTCTTTCAACTTTTCCTGTAGCAACTGTTCCACGTCCTGTAATTGTGAAAACATCTTCAACCGCCATTAAGAATGGTTTATCCATTTCTCTAACTGGAGCATCGATGTATGTGTCAACTGCATTCATAAGTTCAAAGATTTTTTCTTCTCATTCTGGTTTTCCTTCTAAAGCACCTTTAGCTGAACCTCTAATGATAGGTGTGTTTTCACCATCGAATTCGTAAGAAGATAATAAGTCTCTAATTTCAAATTCAACTAGGTCAACCATTTCTTCTTCACCAACTAACATATCTACTTTGTTTAAGAAAACAACGATTTTTGGAACCCCAACTTGTTTTGATAATAAGATGTGTTCTCTTGTTTGAGGCATTGGTCCATCTGTAGCAGCAACTACTAAGATAGCACCATCCATTTGAGCTGCACCTGTAATCATGTTTTTAACATAGTCAGCGTGACCTGGACAGTCAACGTGTGCATAGTGTCTTTTTTCTGTTTCGTATTCAATGTGAGCTGTGTTAATTGTAATTCCACGTTCTCTTTCTTCTGGAGCAGCATCGATTGATGCATAGTCTTTAGCTTCTGCTAATCCTTTTTTTGATAAAACTGTAGCAATAGCTGCTGTTAAAGTAGTTTTACCATGGTCAACGTGTCCAATTGTACCAATATTAACGTGTTCTTTTGAACGATCAAAATTTAATTTTGCCATTATATTTCCTTTCATTTATATTAATTTATTTTATTTTAAACGCGCTTAAAACCAACCAAAGAATAGTCTTTCATCTATTTCCTATCCAATCGCGTTTAATTTTTAGTATTTATTTATTATATAAAATACATTAATATTTTACCAAAAAAAAGCAAAAATAAAAATTATTCATACCACAAAAAATAAAAAGAAAGCACCCTGACGGGTGCTATGAATATAGTATTAATTAATTTATCTGAATTTTTAATATATATGACTATTTAACTAAATTTATGATTGAAAACAAATATAATTTATGAATTACAAGAATTTAATTAAAAATTTAAATATATAGTGTGTATATTAAGTGTAAATTATGTGTGAAGTAAAAGGAGTTAACAAAACTATATTAAAATAAAATTAAAAATTAAGAAAATAAATTAAATAAAACAAATCTAAAAGTAATTATAATATTTCGCATAGATAGTTCTCTATGCGTTATTATTCTACCATAAAAACTCTTCTTTTTTTTTTTTTTTTGCAAAAATTTTTATTTTTTAAAAATATTAATGATTTATTTTAAATTGAAGCAACTTAATATAAAAGAATAAAATCCTTATTATTTCTGTATTTCATATTATAATTTAATAATATTTATATTTGAAAGTAAAGAGGGAATATGAAAAAAAAGAAAATTATTATTTATTGGTTCATCAGTAGTAACTTTACCTACTTTGTTTGTAATTTCTTGTGGTGATAAAAACCAAGTTTCTCAAAAAACACCAGAAAACAAAAAGGAATACAAACTAGAAAATAGCAAATTCTTATTTAAAAACAATCAATCTTTTATTGAATTAACTTTTAATCAAGAACTGACTGGAGCAAACACCGCTTCTATTGGTTTGTTAAATAAAAATAACGAAGTTAGATCTTCTATTGAAGAAAATATTAAACCTAAATTTTTACTATTTTTCTATACTTAGCAAAAAATGACACATTTTCAAC
>NZ_JBTGVE010000012.1:0-30754 GCF_054343415.1 Mycoplasma sp. AC157
ATTGAGAAATTTTTACACAAAATTTATTACACTTCCAAGTAGTTCTATTTCTAGTGATTCAAATGATGAATTGATAGAATATAATGTTACAGAATCGTCTAATTTTAGACTTGTTATTAAAAAGTATAAATCTTCTTTATTTGAAAATTCAATTGAGGATAATTTAACATTTACTTATGTGGTTAAAAAATAAAAGAAAAATATTAATTAGTTTAAGTTTTCCGATGACATTTTCATTATTTTCTTGTGCTCAGAAAGAAATAAAAGAATATATTGAGCAAATTAAAGTAAAATCAATTTATTTTGAAAATCTCATTAAGATTAAACAAGACCAACAAAATATAAAAGCAAATAATAGTTTTATTTTTGATCAATTTAGAGAAAAATTATTTGAAAGCAAAGAAAATAATTTTAACTTTTTAAATGAAAAAAAATTAATAATAAAAACTATTGATGATTTTGATGAAAAAATTGTTAGTAAAATTAATGAATTATATGATAAATTCAATATAAATAATAGATTAACCAAAGAACAAATTACAAAAATGTTTGAACAAGATTTTCTTAATGGAAATAAATTAGAAAATGAATTAACACAAAACAATTTAATTTTATTAGAAAATGAATCTTTATGATATACTAATGATTTTTTAAATTTTATAATTGATGAAAATATAGTTGATAAGTTTAATATCTTAGAAATATCAGTTTTAAATTTGCCTGGAATTGATAGTGGAGAAACTACGAGAAAAACATCATTAGTTTCACAAAAGAAAAGGTTTACATTAATTAAAACAGAAAAAAATAAAGAAATTGTATTTTCTAAAACAAATAAAGAAGAAAACGAAAAAATTTTACTTAATTTATATAAAGAGTTTTAATACAAAGAGAATTTTTTTATTAAAAATAATTTATTTAAAGATTATTGACCTTTAATATTTCAAAAACAAAAAGAGCAAAATATTTTTACATCAGATGTTTTAATTTTTAAAAATAATTCACTTAATTCTCTTATTTTTAAAAATAATCTTTTATTTAATGATGACATACACATTATCAATAACAAAGAAGAATTTAAAAATAAAATTATTCCTTCTATTAAGGAATTTTACACAGAAGAGAATAGCAAAACTAAAAAAAGCGAAAATGATATTTTAACAGAATTTGAAAAGATTTTTTTCAAAGATAAAACATTTGATCAAATTTTTGAAAATAATAGCATTGTTATTCATAGAACACTAGAATATAAAACTAATTATAATTATTTAAAACAATCAGTATTAATTAAATCTAAAATTGATGAAGAAAATAAAGTTATTGATTTTTCATTAATTAATGATTCGGATTTTAACTATAATTTAAATGAAAGCTATAATTTATCCAACAGTAAAATTCAATACAATTTCTCTATTGTTCCAAAAAAATATAAAATTAACATTGTAAAAAATTTATCTTTTAAAACAATTAATGAATTATTGAAAAATAATTAATTTTATGTTTTTTGGTTTGTTTTTTCATAAAGTTTTTTAGCAGTTTCTAATTTTTTAGTCATAAAAAAATTTCTCCTTATAAATATTTTAGTTTAAATATTTGCTATTGAGAAATTTTTACACAAAATGTGTTACGGTCCTCAATTAAAGGTATTAAAAATAGAAAAAGGTATTAAATTACCTTTTTCTATTTAAATTATTCTTCCTTAACATCCGCTTTAAAAGAGTCATTATCTTCATTTGAAGCGTTTGCTTGTGAATTAGCACTTTGTTGTGCAAAAGCTTGAGCAGCTTGTTCTATTTGGTCTAATTTTGTTTTTAATTCATCAATTTTTTCTTCTTTTAATAAAGTTTTTAATTCTTCAATTTGTTTTGTTAACATTTCTTTTTGAGAATTGTCAATTTTATCTCCTTGTTCAGTTAAGGATTTTTCTAATTGTGAAATTAATGTTTCTGCTCTAACTGTTGTTTCTACTTTCTCTTTTTTCTTTGCATCTGCTTCTCTGTTTTCTTCGGCTTCTTTTATCATTTTTTGAATTTCTTCTTCAGATAGTGTAGATGTATTTTGAATTGTTATTGTTTGTTCTTTGTTTGTTTTTTTGTCTTTTGCTGTAACTTTTGTAATACCATTAACATCGATTGAGAAAGAAACCTCAATTTGTGGTACTCCTCTTGGAGCTGGTTCGATTCCTGATAAGTTAAATGTTCCAAGAACTTTATTATCTGCAGCCATTTGTCTTTCACCTTGAACTACAGAAATTGTAACTTCTGGTTGATTATCAGAAGCAGTTGAGAAAATTTGTGACTTAGTTACTGGAATTGTTGTGTTTCTTGGGATTAAAGGAGTTGCAATCCCACCCATTGTTTCAATACCTAGTGTTAAAGGGGTAACATCTAATAATAAAACATCATCAATTTCTCCTGCAAGCACTCCACCTTGAATAGCTGCACCAATTGCTACAACTTCATCAGGGTTAATGCTTCTATTTGGTTTTTTACCTAATGTATGTTCAATCATTGTTTGAACAGCAGGGATTCTTGTAGAACCACCAACTAATAAAATTTCATCTAAATCTTTAGCTTCCAGTTTAGCTTCTTTTAAGGCATCCATAATTGGTTTTCTTGTTTTATCTACAAGATAAGTAGTCATTGCTTCAAATTCTGATCTTTTTAGTTCTAATTCTACATTTATTGGACCGTTTTCAGAAACTGCTAAAAATGGTAATGAAATTGTAGTGATTGATTGTTCAGAAAGAGAAATTTTTGCTTTTTCTGCTTCTTCTTTTAATCTAGCCATTGCCATTTTGTCGTTTGTGGCATCATATTTATATTCATTTTTAATTTTTTCTAAAAGTCATTTAACAATTTCATGGTCTCAATCATCTCCACCAAGTCTATTGTCTCCACTTGTAGAAAGTACTTCGAATGTTCCTGCTGCTAAATCAAGAACAGAAACGTCAAATGTTCCTCCTCCTAAGTCATAAACAAGAACTTTTAATTCTTTATCTGTTTTGTCAAGTCCAAAAGCAAGAGCAGCTGCTGTAGGTTCATTTATTATTCTTAAAACATCTAATCCTGCTATTTTTCCAGCTGTTTTGGTAGCTTCACGTTCTGCATTATCAAAGTAAGCTGGAACAGTAATAACTGCTTTTGAAACTTTTTTTCCTATTTTTTTCTCTGCATATTCTTTTAAATAAGAAAGAATCATTGCTGAAATTTCTTCTGGTTTGTATTCTTTTCCATTTGCTTTTACAGTCTTGCTTGTTCCCATCAATCTTTTAATAGAAGCAATTGCATCTGGATTTGTTTCTAATTGTCTTTTTGCAATTTCTCCAACAATAATATCTCCATTTTTAAAAGAAACTACAGAAGGAGTTGTTCTTTTTCCGTTAGGATTTTCTAAAACTATAGGTTTTTTATCTTCAATTATAGAAACAACAGAGTTAGTTGTCCCTAAATCTATTCCTAATACTATTTCTTTTGCCATATTTATTCTCCTTTTTAATAAGTGATTTTTTTATTTATGAAAACATTATAGCATATTTTTTAGCACTCACAAGTAAAAAGTGCCAAATTTTTAAATTTATAAAAAAATTAAGTTGGAACTCAACTTTTATTTTGATAAATTTTTAATTCTCACTAGATGTTTTTTAATGTTTTCTTCAAATTTTTCTTTGTTTGTTGTTATGTTGATAGTTTCTGTAATATATTTATTTTCTGGATTAGAAAAAAACTTATATAAATTTAAATCAAAGAAAATTTTTCCTCATTCAAATTCTTTGTCGCATGTAGGGCAAAGTAAAAAACCATTACATCCTTCAACAATCAATTTATTAGCATTATCGAAAGAAATTTTATTATTTTTAAATTCATTTTTTACATCCGAAACTCTATGTATATGTGCTGAAATTAAATGTTCTGAAAATTGATAACCACAAACTAAACATTTATCTGGATTTAAATTATTTTCACAATATCAAATTTTTATATTTTCTTTAAAAAGAGGTTGATTTCTTTTTAAGTCTTCTTCAGAGTGGGTTATATCAAAAATAGGTTGAGAAAAGATTGGTTGTTTATTTACTTCAAAATTATTTTGTTTTAAAATTTTTAATAAATTTTGCTTAATTTCAAATAATTTTTCGTTTGTTTTTAAAATTAAAAGTTTTCTCTTAATATCTTTATCTTTTTCAAATATTTTATTGATTACTATTGCACTGATTAAAGAATCTGATGCATTAGCTCCATCAAATTTAGCATATAGTTTAATCTCTTTTTTTAACTCATCATACTCAATATAACTTGATAAATTTCTTTTATTTTGCCTTTTTAAATTTTCTTTTTCTAATTGAAAATGTTTTATATTTTCAAATTTAGTATTCAAATTATTCTTTTGTCTTGCTGTTAAACTATAATTAATTTTTATGCCCAAAGTACTAAAAATTTTAAAATCTTTTAAAATTGTTTTTGGGAATTCTTCAATATATAAAAACAAATCTAAAGGATGTAATGATACAGAAATATTTTTTATATTATTTTCATAACTAAACAACAAAACTGGCAAAAAATTCTGCATAATATAAGTGTTTCTAGATTTTGGTTTACCATTTTCTCCTAATTTTTGAGTAAAATAAATTAATTCATTTAATTCTTCAATAACTAAACCCTGAAACTTTGCTTCTGTATTTTTTCATTCTACTTCATCATTTATATCAATTTTTTTATCTAGACTTAAAATAAGTTTTATATCACTATATAGTTTGTCAGATTCTTCTTTATTCGCTTCTTTGGTTAAATTTGAAAATAAAGACTTTGAGACAAGTATAGTAAATTTTCTTTTATTACATAAATTCTTTTCCATCTTTTTTATAATCTACTCCTTTTCATACTTGAATATCTTTTTCAAACATTTTATTTGCTATTCACATACTTGCAAAAGAAGGTCTATCTAGATTAAAAACATCATAATTTAAATAATCTTTTGTAAAGCACATTCTCCTTTTTAAATGGACATATTGAACTCTTTCAAATTTTTGTAACTCATTACAAAATTTTTCACTATTTAATGCTTGAATTCCAAAAATTAGTGCTCAAGGTTTGTTAAATTCTAACAATCTTTGCAATAATTTAAATTTACCTCTAAAAGGTGGATTGCTGATAATAATGTCAAAATGTTCTGGTTGATAACTGTAAAAATCTTTGTTTTCTAAGATATGAGATGAAATCACTTTGTAACCGTTTTTTTTAAAAACAGTAACAAAATTAGAATCTGGTAAGTCGAAAGGACATCAAATTATTTTATCTTTAGGAATTTTTGCATTATCAATAAAAAATTGAATATCTTCTTTTGTTGTGTATCACTCATCATCGTTAGCATAATTAAACGCTTTTGTAATTTTATTTTTATTTTTTTCAATTTTGTTTTCAATATACTCATCTAAAAAAGAGTTTAAACCAGATTTTTCTTGAATTTCAATATTGTTTATTTTTTCCATTAGTTCTGCTTTAATTTTTTCTTTCATACTTCTCCCTATATATAATTATTATTATAATTCAAATTATTTTTTATAAAAATTTTTTTATTTTTTTGTATGTTTAATAAAAGAAATAAACTAAAAAATAAACAAAATTCAAATAAAAAAAAGTTATCACTACTTTCATAGTAATAACTATAATTTAGTACTCACCTTGCTATATATTGTAGCTATCAGATTTTTTGCATTTTACTTATTATTATTCTCTAAATAAGTTTTATAAAGATCATAATATTTCCGTTCAATGTTCTCTATTTTCAACTCACTCTTGCTTAAACAAGGACATAAATTTGGTTTCTTACCAAAGTTATGTCCTTGTTTATATAGAAATGTTTTTTATGTTTAAAACTGGAAATGTTTTTACAAAGTAAAATAAAATTTTAAAACTTTTAATAAATCTTTAACTTTACAAATATAATTAAATTTTCGCCTTTTAAGTTTTTAAAAAAGCAGTTTTCTTATATAATTAAAATTAATATGGAAACTTCAATGTATAAATCACTAATTTCAATTAAAGAAAAATATAATGAATTAAATAAAATTTTATTAGATGAAAAAACAATGAGTGATATAAAAAAATACACTCAAATTGTTAAAGAAATTTCTTCAATCAAAGACATAGTAGAAACATTTGACAAATATTTAGCATTTGAAAACACTATAAAAGAAGCTAAATTTCTTCTTGCAGAAAAAGATGCAGAAATTATTGCTTTTGCTAAATCTGAAATAACAAACTGTGAAGAGCAAATGCCTATTTTAGAAAAAGAACTTATTATTTTATTATTGCCAAAAGATGAAAATGATGAAAGAAACGTTATTATGGAAATAAGAGGGGCAGCTGGCGGCGATGAAGCAAACATTTTTGCTGGTGACCTTTTTAAAATGTACAATAAATGAGCTGATTCAAATGATATGACAGTAAAGGTTCTTGATTCTACATTTGCTGTAGCTGGAGGTTTTACTCAAATAGTTTTTTCAATTAGTGGTGAAAAAGCATATTCAAAACTTAAGTTTGAGTCAGGAGTTCATAGAGTTCAAAGAATTCCAGAAACTGAAACTCAAGGTAGAGTTCACACTTCAACTGCAACAGTTACTGTAATGCCTGAAGCAGATGAAGATGTTGAAATTGAAATTAATCCAAACGATATTAGAGTAGATACTTTTAGATCTTCTGGTGCAGGTGGTCAATCCGTTAATACAACAGATTCTGCTGTAAGAATAACACACATTCCTACAGGTGTTATTGCTACTTCTCAAGATGGAAGAAGCCAAATAGCCAACAGAGAATTAGCAATGAAAATTTTAAAATCAAGACTTTATGACTTAGAAATTAGAAAAAAACAAGAAGTAGAAGGTGCTTTTAGAAAATTAGCTGGTTCTGGTGCAAGAAGTGAAAAGATAAGAACTTATAATTATCCACAAGATAGAATAACAGATCATAGAATTGGTTTTTCTACATCTTTAAAAAATGTTGTAGCAGGTCAATTAAATCCAATTATCGAAGCTTTATTAGCGGAAGAACAAGCAGAAAAGATTCAAAATGCAGGACTTGAATAAAAGAAGAGAAGCTTTATTACGAGAAAAAATAAGAAATAATTTACCATTAATAATTACTAATGAAGAAGAAAATAAATTAAAAACTTCAATGCCTATTCAACAAATTATTGGTTTTGTTCAAATGGACAGACTAAAATTTTTAATTACAGACGATAAGGTTTTAATCCCAAGATATGAAACAGAAGAAGTTATTAATGAATCTTTAAAATTTTTGAATAAAAATTCTAAAGTTTTAGATATGTGTGCAGGATCTGGTTTTATAGGATTAACCATTTTTGATGAGATAGGTTGTGAAGTGACTTTAGTTGATAATGATGAAAATGCTATAAGTAAAATTTTGACTAATATAAAGGAAAATTGTTTATTTTCTTCAAAAATTAAAGTAATTAAATCTAATCTATTTCAAAAATTAGATCCGAATGAAAAGTATGATTTAATTATTTCTAATCCCCCATATATACCTGAAAATATAAAACTGGATCACTCTGTTTTAGAATGAGAAAATCACAATGCATTATTTGCAAAAGAAGATGGAAATTACTTTTATAAAAAAATTATTAATGATGGTAAATCTTTTTTAAAAAAGGAAGGAATTCTTATATTTGAAATTTCAGATTGAAATTTAGATTATTTTAAGTCTCTTGAAAATTTAAATATAGAAATAAAAAAAGATATTAATCAAAAAAACAGAATAGTTATAATTAAAAAAGGAGAAAAATGATAGCTTATATAATAACTTTCTTAGCAATTCTTGTAGCAACAATTTTAACAATTTCAATCACTTTTATTAGATATAAGAACATAATTAATTTAAAAAATGTAGATTTAAAATTATGAAAAAAATTTCTTATTACAAATAAAAAAATTTCTTATTTTGATATTATCTATTTATTTTTTGAAATTATTTGTTTAATATTTGGAATAGGTTTTTTGATTATTGATTTTTTTAATTCTAAAACTTTTAATATCAATGTTATATTATTTATTGTTTCTATTGCTTATATTTTGTTTTTAACTTTTATTTCATTTATAGTTTATAAAATAAAATTAAAAAAAGAAAAGAAAAAAGCAAACTGAGATCAAATTGAAGTAAATCAAAATGACTTAGTTTATTTTGAAAAATATTTAAGTAAAGATTTTTATTTTGAAGAAAATGAAGTCGTTGAATTTTACAAAAAAGAGGAAAATATTTCTTTTAAACTTTTAAATTATATAGATCAAAACAAAATAGATTTTAATGAAAAAATAAAAGATGAAAAAGAAAAATTTATTAATATAATAACTTGTACTTTTTGATTTTATAATAGACTATACTTTGGAAAATCTTACATAAAAGTTAATGATACAAAAATTTATAAAAATGATAAAGATTTTTATCCTTTTATTCTTTGATATTCAATAAATTTTTATTTAAATAAGAATTGAAATAATTAATCAAAATTAGCAAACTTTCAAAAAGGAAGTTTGCTTTTATCTTGAAAATAAATAAAGAAGTTTTATTGCATTTATTCAATTTTTTTAAAAAAATAAAATATAATTATTTATAAATTAATAACTAAGGAGAAACAATGAAAAAAATAAGAACTAGATATGCACCAAGTCCAACAGGATATCTCCATATAGGTGGAGCAAGAACAGCTTTATTTTCATACTTATTTGCTAAGCATTATAGTGGAGAATTTGTTTTAAGAATTGAAGATACTGATGTTTCGAGAAATGTTGAAGGAGGAGAAGAATCACAATTAAATAATCTAAAATGATTAGGTATTATTCCAGATGAATCACCAATAAATCCTAATTCAAAATACGGAAAATACAGACAAAGTGAAAAACTTGATAGATACAATGAATTAGTAGATTGATTAATTTCTAAAAACCTTGCTTATAAAGCATATGATACTTCAGAAGAATTAGATCAACAAAGACAAGAACAAGAAAAACAAGGAATTTTCAGCTTTAGATATGATAGAAATTGGCTAAAAATTTCTGAAGAAGAAAAAGAAACAAGAGAAAAAAATAAAGAATATTCAGTAAGATTAGCTCTTAAACCTAATAAAGATTACGCTTGAAATGATATTGTAAGAGGACAAATTTCTGTAAATTCAAATGATATTGGTGATTGAGTAATAAAAAAATCCGATGGATTTCCAACTTATAATTTTGCAGTTGTAGTTGATGATCATGATATGGAAATTACCCATGTTTTAAGAGGAGAAGAACATATTACAAATACACCTAAACAACTTTCAGTATATGATGCTTTTGGTTGAGAAACACCAGAATTTGGACACTTAACAATAATTACTAATATGGAAGGAAAAAAACTTTCTAAAAGAGATTTAAGTTTAAAACAGTTTATTGAAGATTATAAAAATGAAGGTTATATTTCTGAAGCTATTTTTAACTTCTTAGCATTACTTGGATGAACAAGTGAAGATGCACAGGAAATCTTAAGTCACAAAGAATTAATTGAAAAATTTGATGAAAATAGATTGTCTAAATCTCCTTCAAAATTTGATATTAAGAAAATGGAATGATTTTCTAAACAATATATGAAAAATCAAAGCAACACTATTTTAAAAGAACAATTACAACTAAATAGTGATTCTGATTGAAATGAATTATTTGTAGAAACATATAAACAAAGTGCTGCTACTTTAAATGAAATTAAAAATAATTTAAGAATTTACAAGTTTCCAAAAGATTTAACAGAAACATTTATAAAGGAAAACCCTATAAATTTAGAAGTTATTTTTGTTTTTTACAGTCATTTAAATAATTTAAATTTTTCAATTGATAATATTCAAAAAGCAATAGATTTAACAAAAGAACAAACAAAATTATCTGGAAAGAATTTATTTTTACCAATTAGAATTGCTTCCACTCTTGAACAACATGGACCAGAATTAGCAAAAAGTATTTATTTATTTGGAGAAAACATTATTAAAGAGAGATTGAAAAAATGACTATAAAATTTGTTTCAACAATTATCAAGGATGATGATAAAAAAGTAATTGAATTTATTTCTCCTTTAGAATTAGATAAATGAGAAGAATTTGATGCATTTATTTTTAAAGATCCAAATACAAATATTGCTATAAGAATTGAAGTTTCAAAAAACAAAGTTAATATTTTTCAAAGTCATGCAACTGTTAATTTAGAGTTAAATAAAGAAAAAGTATGTCCTTTTAAAACTGAATATGGTGAGTTAGATTTCATTTATAAAATGACAAAATTAGAAAGAGAAGAAAATTTTATTTCCTTTTATTACGATTTATTTTCTGCTAAAGAAGAATACATTTCAAGTTTTCAAATAGAATTATTTATAAATAGATAAAATGAAAAAATGAATTAAATGATTTTCTTTTCTTTCTTTACCTTTAGTTTTTACTTCATGTGGTTCAAAACAAACACATCAAGAACCTATTACAAAACAGACACAACAGGAACAACCGTCAAAAGAGAATATTAACTCTTCTATTCCAAGTAACGATGAAAAAGGACAAAAAGAATACAAAAAAAATAATGATTTAAACAAAAAAACAGATAATAATCAAGAATTATGATTTGATAAAATAAGAATTGGTCATTGAAATATTTTAAATCACACTGGAAAACAAGATTGAAAAAATGAAGCAATAGCAAAAATTATTAATCATGAAAATCTTTCCTTAGTTGGTTTAACTGAAGTTACAATTGATAATGAAAATAATGAACTTGCTGTTTCTAAAATAATTGAAAAATTAAAAGAATATGATCCTGATGGAGATTGAAAATATTTATTAAGTCCTAAATTATTTGGTAAAGGTAAAGAATCACAGCAAGAATATATAGGTATAGTTTATAAAAATAAATTTTTAGAACCAATTCCATTTGCTGGATATCAAAACAATAAAAACCCTTATTTAGGAATTCCTTATCCAAACCCAGAATTTACTTCTTACTTTAATAAAAAAGAAAAAACCGTTTATGCAAGACCGCCATATGGAGCACATTTTAGAGTTAAAAATCAAAAACATAATGATTTTACCGTAGTATTCTCTCACTTTGATTCTCCAGGACAAAAAAGAGGTGTTGAACCAGCAGCGAGCGGTTATTCCGGTCAAGGTCAATTTGAAATAAATGAAGCTAAAGAGTTAAAAAATGTTTTAAATTGATTTGATTTACAAGATGGCAAAAATAACGATATTTTCTTTATGGGAGATACAAATATAAAGGAAAATAACGGAGCAAAAGCATTTGATTTAACAATTAAAGCAGGTTATAAAACATTACTTGATTGAAATTTAGAAACAAGTCTTGGCAGATCTCGACAATGATCAGAACCATATGATAAAATCCTTTATAAAGGTGATTTAAAAACTTCTAACGCTCAAAGATTTGATATATTTTCTGTCTTTAAAAAAAATATTATTGAAGAAAAAGAATGAAAGAAAAAAGTTGATAAAAAACCTTCAAAGGATAACTTACAAAATTGAATTTTAAAAATTAGCGATCACACCTTAGTTTATACAGATTTAGATGTATCAAAAGATGACATAGACGAATAATAATATACAAAATTTTAGCACTCTAATATAAAATGTGCTAAAATTTTATTTATGAAAAAAAGAGATTATTATGAAGTATTAGAAATAAATAAAAACGCAACAGATAAAGAAATAAAAATAGCTTATAGAAAATTAGCTATGAAATATCACCCAGATAAAAATAAAGAAACAGATGCAGAAGAGAAATTTAAAGAAGTAAATGAAGCATATGAAGTTTTATCAAATCCAGAAAAAAGAGCACAATATGATCAATATGGTCATGATGCTTTTGATCCAAATGCACAAGCAGGCTTTGGTGGATTTGGAAATTTTGGTGGATTCAGTGGATTCAGTGACTTTTTTGGAGATATTTTTGGTGGATTTGGCAGAAGAAAATCAAGAGAAAATTATCCAGAAGATGGTTCAGATTATAAAATTGAATATTCAATAAGTTTTCTTGAATCAATTTTAGGAACAAGTATAAAGAGAAAATTCGATAAATATAGCACATGTAATAATTGTCACGGTAGTGGTGCAAATTCTACAGCAGATATTAAGAAATGTAGTACTTGTGGTGGAACAGGAAGTGTTACAAAAGTTATTAAAACACCTTTTGGAGCCATTCAAAATAGTGCAACTTGTTCTGATTGTTCCGGTAAAGGGAAAAGAATTCAAAAATTATGTAAATTATGTTCCGGTAAAGGAATTGTAAAAGAAAGTAAAGAGTTGACAGTTTCTATTCCTGCAGGTATTAAGGAAGGGCAATCTGTAGTTTTAAATGGATATGGTGGTCCCGGATTAAATGGTGGGCAAAATGGAGATTTATATATAGAAATAACTGTTAGAGATCATATACATTACACAAGAGTTGGTGATGATATTCATTTAACTGTGCCAGTTTCTGTAATTGATATTATTTCTGAAAATCTTATCACAATTCCAACACCATATGGAAATGAAGAGATTAGAATGAATAATTCTTATAAATCAGGTGATGTATTAACTGTAAAAAATAAAGGTTCTAAAAATCCAAAAAATAATTCTTATGGAAACTTAAAAATTCACTTACAATTATATGTTCCAAAATTATCAAATTCAGAGAAAAAAGCAATGGAATCAATTTTTTCAGGTGTAAAAGATGATCGAAAAAATAAATGATTGAAAGATTTTGATTAATGAATGAAATTGACAAATATAAAGATGTATTTATTACTACAACGGATACCGTTGTTGGCATAGGTATTCCTGTAAAAACAAAAAAAATAGATCTTTTATATGAACTTAAACAAAGAGATATAAATAAAAAAATAATAATTTTAGTTGCTTCTATAGAACAAGCAAGAGAATTTTGAGAATGAAATTCACAAGCAGAAGAGTTGGCTAAGAAATTTTGACCCGGAAATATAACTTTAATTGTTAATAATCAAGGTTTTAGAATGCCAAATCAAAAGGGATTACAGGCATTTTTGGAAAAAACTGGTCCTTGTTGAGTAACGAGTGCAAATATTTCTGGTCAAAAAAATTTAACTATAAAAGAAGCACAAAAAGTTTTTAATAAAATAAAACAAGTTTATAATTTTGGAGAAGGAAGCAACGAACCTTCACAAATTATAAAAGTAGAAACATTGGAAAGATTAAGATAGTATGGAAAAAATTAGAGTAGCATTCGCAAGTGATCATGCTGGTTATGATTTAAAAGTAAAAGTTTTAGAATATGTAAAATCCAAAGGATACGAAGTAGAAGATTTAGGCCCTTTTAACGGAGTAGAATCAGTATCCTATGCAACATATGGTAAAAAACTTGGAAAATACTTACAAAGCAAAAAAGCAGACATAGGAATGGGTTTTTGTGGAACAGGACTTGGAATTTCATATGCTTTAAATAGATTCAAAGGAGTTAGAGCAGCAAGAATTACAAATGTTAACGATGCTTATTTAGCAAAATTACACAATAACGCAAATGCAATTGCTTTAAGTGGTAGATTTACAACTTTTGAAGAAGCAAAAAAAATGGTCGATGAGTATTTTGAAACTAAATACGAAGGCGGAAGACATCAAGCAAGAATTGATGAGTTAGATAAATTAGATTAATTTTAATTTAAAAAAAGCAAAATATGGTAAAATTTTAATTGCAATATTTATATTGCCTTAGTGGAAGAGAAATCGTTATTACCACCAAGAGAAAGAAAGGAAGCTCGCAATGGCAAAAGAAATAGTTCGTGTTGCTAAATTGCAATTTAATGCTGGACAAGCTAAACCTGGTCCTGCATTAGCTGGTTTAGGTATTGTTATGCCTGAATTTACAAAGCAATTTAACGATCAAACAAGAGATAGAGGGAGCGAACCAGTTCCTGTAGCTATCACAATATATAAAGATAAATCATTTGATTTTAAATTATTCACTTCACCTGCTTCATATAAAATTAAACAAGCAGCTAAAATTCAATCAGGTTCTTCAAATTCTAAAACTAAAATTGTTGCTACAATTACTTTAGAACAATTAAAAGAAATAGCACAATACAAATTAGTTGATTTAAACACAGATTCATTGGATAAAGCTATGCAAACAATTGCAGGAACAGCTAAAAATATGGGTGTTTTAGTTGAAGGTTGAGACGATGTTGTGGCTGCTAAAAAAGAAGCTGAAAAACAAGCTAAAGCAAATGCAAAAGCTGCTGCTTCAGCTGCTAAATTAGAAGAAGATGCAAAAGCTGCTGCAGAAAATAAAGGTTTTGTAGATGCAGAAGTTATAAAAGAAAAACAAGAAAGTGAAGAAAACTAATATGAGAAAAATTGGTAAAAAACTTCAATCTGCAAGAGAACTTGTAGAAAAAGATAAAGTTTATTCTTTAGAAGAAGCAATGGAGTTAGTAAAGAAAACTTCATATGCAAAATTTGATGCATCAGTAGATTTAGCAATTAGATTAAATTTAGACACAAGAAAAGCAGACCAACAATTAAGAGGTGCTGTTGTATTACCTAACGGAACAGGAAAAAATATTAGAGTTTTAGTAGCAACAGATAATCCTGATATGCAAAAATCTTCAAAAGAAGTAGGAGCAGATTTAGTTTATACAACAGGTGAATTAGAAGAAGCTTTAAAAAATGATTTATTTGATTTTGATGTAATGGTAGTTGATCCAAAAATGATGCCTGTTTTAGGTAAATATGGTAAAAAACTTGGACCAAAAGGATTAATGCCTAACCCAAAAACTGGAACAGTTACTCCTACACCTTCAAAAGCTGTAGAAGAACTTAAAAAAGGTAAAGCAAACTATAGAGCAGATAAATCTGGTATTGTTCACTCATTAATTGGAAAAACTTCAATGAGTGCACAAGCATTAGCAGAAAATGCACAAACATTAATTTCATTAATTAAAAAATTAAAACCAAGTGTAGTTAAAGGTGCATATATTTTAAACTTAACAGTTTCTGCTTCTATGGGACCTTCAATTAAAATCAAGTTTGATTAATAATATACAGAAATTTCCTATAAATTAGGAAATTTTTCTTTCTTATTTTTTTAAAAATACATTATAATAATTGATATGATTCAATGATTCCCAGGCCATATGGCAAAAGCGATGAAACAAATACAAGAAAAACAAGTTTTAGCAGACTTGTTTTTAATTGTTTTAGATGGTAGAGCTCCAATAAGTAGTTACAATGAAGAATTTGATAAAATATCCCCTTCTAAGCCTAGGTTGTTTGTAATTACAAAAAGTGATATGTCAGATAGAAGTAAAATAAATAAAATTTTATCAAGATTTAATAGTGAAAATTCAAAAGTAATTTTTGTTAATTTAAAAGAAAATAGCAGCAAAAAAATAATTTTAAAAGCTATTAATGACCGATTGGAAGATAAGAGAAAAAAAGATTCTGCAAAAGGTTTACTAAAACCACGATTAAGAGTTTTTATTATGGGTGTTCCTAATAGTGGAAAATCTACATTAATTAATTTAATTTCAAATGCAAAAACTAAAGTTGGAGATATGCCAGGAGTAACAAAAGGACAACAGTGGATAAATGCAGGTGATATACAATTATTAGATACTCCTGGTATTTTATGACCTAAATTTCAAGATGAATTAATAGGGATAAAGTTAGCTATAATCGGTTCAATTAAACCTGAAATAATACCAAAAAAAGATTTTTTTAATTTCGGTTATAAACTTCTTTCTGAATATTATCCAAATAAAATTATTGACTTAGGTTTAACTCCTTCAACCGATGAAACAGAAATTTATAATAATTTATACAAGCTAGGAAAAATTAAACTTTTTCTAACTAAAAATAATCAACCAGACTTAGAAAAAACTATGCAATGATTTATAATATATTTACGAAAACTTACAAATGTTACATATGATTAGAAAGGAAAAATGAATAATAAATTACTTGTTTTAGTTCAAGATGATTTTCAAGATTTTGAATTAACTGCTGTAACTACAACTTTAGAAAGAGCGAAAACTTTTTCTGAAATAATTTTTTATAATAATAACGAATCAAGAGAATATATAGGACAACACAAAATTGTAAAAATACAAACTAAAAAAGAAATTGATTTAAGTGAATTTTCAGCTATTTTTATTCCAGGCGGTAAGGGAGCAACTTATTTAAGAAAAGATTTTAAAAATTTAAATATAGTCAATCATTTTTTAGAAAATAAAAAATGAATTTTTGCTATTTGTGATGCACCAAATGCTCTTTTTGAAACAAAAATTTTTGATGATAAAACTGAATATGTAGGTTTTCCAAATGAATCTAAAAAAGGGGAAAAATTCCAAGACAAAAACATAGTGCATTTTGATAAAATTATAACCGCTAAAAGTGCTTTTTATTCATTGGAATTTTCACTAAAAATAATTGAAATTATTCAAGGAATTGAAATTAAAAAACAAATTTTAAAACAACTAACAGGATAAAAAATAAACATAATTTTTATAGTTTTAAATTAAAACATTTTAATATGACAACTATCAATAAGAAATATAAAAATTTAATTTCAATATTTAGTTCAAAAAACCAAAAAGTGTCAAAAATATTAGGAAAATTGCCCTATTTTTCCTAATTTTTTCCTTTTTTTATGATTTTTTTAAAAATATTTAAAAATTATAATGGGTAGAATATTAAAAAATTACCCAAAAAAGGAGAAAAAAAACATGGCAAAATTACATAGAATCATTACTTTCGTAGAGAAAAGAAAATTTATGGAATTAATTATTTTAATGCATAATAAATTAAAACTAGAACAAAGTTTAGAAATAAATTTAGATCCAAATAATCAAAATAAAATTGTTGCTGAAAAACCAGTTTCTATTTTTGAAAAAATAATGGACTTAATTGAACCAGAATATTCTTATATTTTAAGAAAAGAATTTCTTGAAAATAACAAAAACTGATTTAAAAAACATTGATCAAAAAGTACATACTATAAAAATATCAACAAAGCAATCGACAGATTCTTATTTTACTTATATGGACAATATCCAGCATCTATCTGAGTATAAAGAAATAAATGAAATAGAATCAGTTTTTGAAGTTAAAAAAAGTAAAATCATTTCTAAAAATACACCAATGGGTGAAAGACATTTTATAGAAATCAAAAGAAACATTATTGATGATACATTTTCAATTAAATCTACATATTTTTCTAGAAATCAAAAGAAAGTAGAATTTAGTATCCAATTAAATAACCAACCTTTAGATTTTTCTGTAATTAAAGAGATAAATGAGGAATCTTATGAAAATTTTATAATTCCGTTTTTGGAATTTAAAAAAAATACTTTTTCAGATATTAAAACTTTAAGTTTAATTAGTTCAATAGAAAATAAGAAAGAAGATCCTTTAATTGTAACTCAATTAAAATTAGTTAAAAATCCACTTTTACAAAAAGATTTTTTTGTAGATGATAGTATTATATTTAAATCAGTTAAAGCTCTTAGAACTTCAAGTTTTGCAAACACTATAAATGATAAATATCAAAATTCTTATGATAAATTACTTTATAACAATTTAGTATTTTATCCTACAAAACTAAAAGTAGGAGAATACAACGAAACGTTATTTGATGTAGTTGCATATAACGATGCATATAATGAAGAACTTATAGAAAGAGATTTAAATTTAAAACCTAAGTTTGTTGAAAACTTACCAATCGAAAATCAAGAAAAACTAAATTTATATTTTGAAAAAAATGATAAAGTTGAGTTTATTAATGGTAAAAAAGTTATAGGAAAAATCAAAATTGTAGATAATACATATTATGATTTTGAGAAAAAAACCACTGTAAAGGGCATAAATAGTTATTCTAAGCGAGGTTTTATTATTCCCTATAATTTCTCAGGAGAAATCTTTCCACGCATTAAAATTGATATAAATAAAGATTTCGAAGACATCACTTTGAGTTATAAACAAAAAATTAAACATAAATTTTTAGATAAAAATGATGGAAAAGTAAAATTTTATATTTCTAGTTATAAAGAACCTAGAATTTCAGAAGTGGATCATTATCTAATAAAAAATAGTCAATTTAAATTTTTATTAGATACTACAATTACTCTTGATGGATTAAAAAAATTATACAAAAAAGATGAAGAAGAAATTGTCGAAAATAAAGGAAATTCTCTTTAAAAAGAAAAAAATAATTTTATACTCTTCTCTTTCTGTTGCTTCTGTTATTGCTATAACTATCCCAGTTATATATTTAGCTTTAAAAAGCGAAGATTCTTCAAAAAATAAAAAAATTACAAATAATAACGAATCATTTTTCTTAACTGAAAATGATATTTTCCCAGAAGTTGATGCAAGAGAATATTATGATTATATTGAAATTGAAAATGGAGAACCTGTAATAAATGATAAAATGATTTCTTTTTTTATAACAGATATTATAAAAAGACTTGGTGTGTCTTATGGTGATATAAAGTTCAATTACAAATACGAAAATAAAAAAAGTGTTTTAGTAGAGTTTATTTGGATTAATGAAGATCAAAAAGTTTATAAAAATTATCATTTAAATATAGAAAATAATGATATATAATTTATTTTATGAAAGATTTCGTTTTTGAAAAATTAAAAAAAATTACAAATAAAAAATTCACTGAAGAAAGTGATATTTTTGAAATTGGAGTTGATTCTCTTGACTTAGTTGAAATGATAACAGATATTGAAAGTGAATTATCAATATCTATTTCAGATGAAGAATTAATGAAAATATCAAAAATAAAAGACGTTATAGTTCTTTTAGAAGAAAAGAAACAATAAAATACATTATAAAATGTCAAATAAAAAAGTTATATTACATATTGATATAGATTCTTTCTTTGTGTCTGCAGAGAGAAAGAATAATAAACTTTTAGAAAAAAAAGAAATTGCTATAGCTTACAATAGAAAAAATTCTATTGTTGTTTCGTTGTCTTACGAAGCGAAAAATAAAGGTGCTAAAGTTCCTTGATTATTGTCAAAAGTAAAAGAAATAATTCCAAATATAGTTGTTGTGGAACCAAACTATAATTTATATTTAAAAGAATCTGAAAATTTTTTTGATTTTTTAAAAAGAAAATATACAAAAAAAATTGAAATCATTTCTATTGATGAGTGTTTTATGGATGCTACTGAATTAGTTAAAAAATTTAATAACAATTTAAATTTTATGATTTCTTCTATTCAAAATGATGTAAAAAAATTTTTAGATTTGCCTATTACAATTGGTGTTTCTTATAATAAATTTTTGGCAAAAATGGCAACCAATTTAGCTAAACCATTTGGTTTAAAAATATTAGAGCAAAAAGATATTAAAAAAGAAATTTTACCATTATCAATCGATAAATGTTATGGTATAGGAAAATCTTCCTATATCAAATTTCAAAATTTAAAAATTTATACTATTGAAGATTTTTATAAAAAAATAAAAAAAGATTTAGCAATAAATCAAAAGGTTCATAAAAGAGATTTCGATCTTTTAAATAATTTAGAAAACAACGGTGATGATTTTGTAAATTATAAGTATGAAGAACCTAAAGGAATTTCACAACAAATATCTTTTGATGCTGATAATTGGGTTACAGAAAGAAAAGTTTTATTAGAAAGTATAAAACATATTTCCAGAACAATTTGTTCTAATTTACAGAGAAAACAATTATTTTCAAAAAATTTATTTTTAGTGATTTATACAGATTTAGAAAAAAAATCCAAAAAATTGACTCTTTCTAATTTAACAAATAATGAAGAAGTTGTTTATAATCATTTAAGCAAAATGCTAGATCAAATATGAAATGAACAACCAGTTAAGTTTATTACTTGTGGTTTTAATAATTTGGTTGCAAGTTTTTCACAAATAAGCATAATTGAAGAAGAAGGAGAAAATAAAAAAATTCAAAATTTAATAACAAAATTAAATAATAAATTTTATAAAAAAACCTTTATGTCATTATCTGAACATAAAGATAATAAAATTAAAAATAAAGAAACTACTTATAAAGGTTTTGGTGTAAAGAAATAGTTTATTTATGCTTTATTTTGGCTGATTTTTCTTTTAATAACAACACTATTTGTATTGTATAAATTATCATTGCAATTGCTTGAACAATTAAAATGTAAATTATATCTACTTTTGTTATTAATCCTGTTGAAAAACCAATGATGAATCAATAAATTTCTCAGCTAAAATTAATTAAAAACCCTAAAATTAAAGTAATAAGAGATAAATCTTTAACATTTCTTGTTTTGATAATCATAAATGTTTGTGGTGCAAAAGCAAAAGAGGTTCCTGATGCAGCAGCTATTCCAAAAATAGCATCAGCAATTGAGTTCAATTTTCACCCGTTGTGATATGCAATCGAAGCAAAGCAAATTACTCCTATATTGTATATTGTTGATAAGAAAATAAAAGGTTTATAAAATTTTGATTCTCTATACTTTAAAAATAAATTAATAGTAATTGTTAAAAGAACTAAAGAAAGTAAATTGGCAACTACTAATTGAATTTTTTTAAATTCAAGTAAAGAAGCATAAATTGATCATAAAGTAACCCCAAAAAAGAAAATAAAGAAACTTAATAAATTAACTTTCCCGCTTTTTTCTTTAAAAGTCTTTATTAATTGCGGAACTGCAAAAGCAACCGTAAAAATAACTCCAAATCAACCGAAAATTTCTCCAAAAATTTCTGTCATTAAATTGTGCCTTTCTAGTTTTAATGTTTTTACCTTATGAAATTTTATCATTTATTGCATTATTTTTTTAAATAAATGAAAATTAAATCAGTTTCTTTTTTTAATATATTAAATAATTTATTAGTTTTTTATTAAAAAAGTATTAAAATTTAAATAAATAAATTATAAGTTGGTGAATAATGGAATATAAATATAAGAGAATTTTGTTAAAACTTTCAGGAGAAAGTTTAGCAAATAAAGAAACTAGGTTAGCAATTGATAATAACATGGTAAAAAAAATTGCAAAACAATTAAAAGAAGTTATTAAAATGGGAATCGAAGTTGCTGTTGTTGTTGGTGGCGGAAACTTTTGAAGGGGAGCTTCAGCTGAAAAAAACGGAATTTCCAGAAATAGAGCTGATTATATAGGGATGCTTGCAACTGTGATGAATGGTTTAGCATTACAATCAGGTTTTGAACAGGAGGGTTTATCTGCAAGAGTATTGTCTTCTATAAACTTTGATAAAAGAGTTTCAGAATACTATATTAATGAAAAAACAGATAAATATTTATCACAAAAAGAAATAATAATTTTTGTTGGAGGAACAGGAAGACCATTTTTTACAACAGACACTGCAGCCACTTTATTTGCTTCAGAAATAAATGCTGATGTAATATTAGTTGGTAAAAATAATGTTGCAGGAGTTTATGATTCAGATCCAAAATTAAATCCTAATGCACAATGATTTGAAAAAATAACATATGATGAAATTTTAGAAAGAAATCTAAAAGTAATGGATTCTACATCCTTTTCTATGGCAAAAGATAATAATATTGAGCTTATAGTTTTTAACATAAATGAAGAAAATTCAATTTTAAGAGCTATAACTGGAGAAATAAAACATACAAAGGTAATTAATTAATATGGAATTAGATTTATATTTATTAGAATTTGAAGAAAAAACAGAAAAAGTTATTGATAATTTTGAAAGACAATTAACTAAAATCTCTACAGGACGGGCAAATCCGCAATTAGTAGCATACATAAAAGTTAATTATTACGATACATTAACTCCTATTGAACAATTAGCATCAATTTCAGTGCCACAACCACAACAATTGTTAATAAAACCATTTGACATTTCTTCTGTTAAAGAAGTTTATGCAACATTAGTAGCACATAATTTAAATATTCAAGTAACTAATGAAGGACATCAAATAAGATTAACTTTTCCGCCTTTAACTACAGAAAGAAGAAGAGAACTAGTTAAAAGTTTATCTAAAACAATTGAAGAAGCAAAAGTTGGAATAAGATTAATAAGACAAGAAATAAATAAAGATGTTAAAAAAGATGAAGAATTAAGCGAAGATGAGCAAAAAAGATATTTAGAAGTTATTCAACAAAATGTTGATAAAAAAATTGATTTAATTTCTAAAATAGCAGATGAAAAAGAAAAAGATTTAATGACTATCTAAAGAATATTATGAAAATAGAAAATAAATGAAATTGCCTTCTAAAAAATAAAATTTTAGTAAGAACAATTGTGGTATTATTGATTTTTTTAATTTTATTTCCAAGTTTTTTTTCAATTTATTTTTTGGGAATTGGTGGAAGAATTTTTGGTTTACTCTTTTTTATTGTTTTAAGTTCTTATGGTTCATACGAAATTCTCAAAAATTTTAAAATTAAAAAGTTGATATTCATTCCTTTAATTGTTTTATCCAATATGACTTACTTTTTATCTATAGATAATTTCTTATCAATAGTTAAAGATGGTATAAATCATTTTGAAGATTTAATTTCTTATCTAACATTAGATTTAGAAACTGGAATATTTTTAATTTCTTTATTTATTTTGCTTTTAATTATTAGTTTTATTGATAAAGAAACACAAAATGTTTTTAACTATATATTAATTTATTTAGTACTTTCTTCAATTTCTTTATTTGGAAAATATTTATTTATTTTTAATGTTTATAGTGTTTATGCTGTTCTTATAATTGGATTTATTGCAGGAATTTCCGATACTTTTGGTTTATTTGGGGGTTCTTTACTGGGCAACAAAATTTTTAAAAGAAAATTAGCACCAAAGATTTCGCCTAAAAAAACTTGAGAAGGAGCAATCATTTCTGTTTTATTTTCTGGAATTTTTACTTTTTGTTGTTTATATTTTAGTTCCATTTTTCCTTTTGCAAACAATGAAAAAATAATTTTTGCATTAGTTATGTCATTGATTTTACCAATTGCTTCGATTCTAGGAGATTTATTATTTTCATTAATAAAAAGACATTTATCTATAAAAGATTTTTCAAATTTATTGCCCAATCACGGCGGGATAATGGATAGATTTGATTCAACATTTTTAGTTCTTTTTTGTTTGGTTATAGGAATTTTAATAATTAATATTTTTTAGGAGAAAGATGAAAAATAAAAAACAAAGATATTTATTTGCTTTGGACTTAGATGGTACAGTTTTAGCAAATTCAGCAACTGGAGAAATGCATCCAGACACAATAGAAGCAATAAAATTAGCAAAAAGTCAAGGGCATGTAGTTTGTATAATAACTGGTCGTCCATGAAGAAGTACTAAACCAATTTATGAAAAATTAAATTTAGACACAGTTGTTGGTAATTACAATGGTGCTCATATTCATAATCCTGTTGATGACTTTTTTATTCCACAAATTCATTATCTAAATTTAAACGAAATGCTTTATATTTTAGGGGATAAAAGGGTAAAAAAAGAAATTTCTAACATTGCAATTGAAGGACCAGGTTGAGTTCAACTTAAAAAAAGAGATGAGGCTTTAGAGAGAGTTTTTGGATTTAGTGATTCTTTAAAATTTACTGTAGGAATTAATTTAAATAAATTACCTTTAAAACCAACAGGAATTGTTTTTGATGTAAAAGAAACCACTGATGTATATGAATTAAAAACCTATTTAGAAAGAAAATTCGGAGATTTAGGGGAATTTTCTTCTTGATCAAAAGGTGAAGGTTTAACACCTGTATTTGATATTACTTCAGTTGGAGTTAATAAAGCTAAAGTTGTTTCTTTATTAATGAGATATTACGATATAGATGTAGATAATACCATAAGTATTGGTGATGGTTATAATGACGTTTCGATGTTTCATGTTACAAATGTTGCAGTTGCTATGGGAAATAGCGAACAAAGAATTAAAAGAATTGCAACAGTAGTCTTGAAAAAAACAAATAAAGAAGGTGGTGTAGGACACTACATTAAAAAATTTTTAAAAGATCCAAGTAAAGAAAAAGAAAAAAGCAAAAAAATAAGAGAATCTAGAAATAACAAAGAAGCAGAAATAACTTAAAATGATTGATGGAAAAATCGGCTGTGATGAAACTGGAGTGGGTGATTATTTAAGTCCATTAGTCGCTGCTGCAGTTTTAATACCTAAAGAAAATTTGGAAAAAATTTCTTTATTAAATATTAAAGATTCCAAAAAAATAACAGATTCTAAAATTATTGAACTTACTCCTAAAATAAAGGAAAATTGCTATTTTTCAATCAGTTTTTTAAGTCAAAAACAATATAACTATTTATCTAAATTTCTGAATGCAAATGAATTAAAAATGTTGTTACATTTACAAAATATAAATAAACTAGAAAAAAAATATACAGCAAATGAAGTTATTATTGATCAATTTTCTACAACAAATTCCATTAATAAATATATTAATAAATTAGTGAATTCATCACTACAAGTTACAACAATTAAATCTAAATTGAAACTAGAAACAAAAGCAGAAGACAAATTTTTAGAAGTTGGCTGCGCTTCAATTATTGCAAGAGAATTTTTATTGCAAAAAATGGAAGACCAAAACCAAAAATGAAACTTTAAATTTTTATTAGGTGCTACTAAAGATGCAAAAAAATGTGCATTTGAATTTGTAACAAAATACGGATTTGAAAATTTAGATCAAGTAGCTAAAATTAACTTCAAAATTACAGAAGAAATTAAAGAAAATTTATAAGCTTTATAATGAAAAAGGGCAAAAAAACACAATTTTTTCATTTGAAAGCTCATTTTTTATAAAATTTTTGTTTTTTTTCTATAATTATGTAGTTGTTTATTTTAATAACAACGAAAGGGGAATAAATATTGAAGAATAAATTTTCAGAAAGGCAGTTTTTACTATTTGGACTAAACTATATAGTTGGTTTTGGTTTTATAGTAACAATTGCTGGTGTTATTAGTAAAGGACTTTGAGGAATGCTTATTTTTGTATTAACAGCCTTCATTTGTGGTGCTGTTATGCTTGCTTTTGCCAGAGGTGGAGAAAATTTTGGTTCTGAAGTTGGTGGAAGTTATGTATATGGAAAAAAAGCTTTTCCAAAACAAAGATGATTTATCTTTTTTCAAGGATGGAATCAATTTGCTCAAGTTCCTTTATTTTCTGCTACGACTCCATTGTTCTTTTCTGGTTTATTAAGCGAACTCGATAAAGAACATCAAGAAATTTATCTTGCAGTTTCTATTGTGTTTTTCTTATTAACTACAATAGTAAGTGCTTTGGGTTTAAAAATATCAAAATGATTTATTTTTATATC
The DNA here is from genome assembly GCF_054343415.1 of Mycoplasma sp. AC157. Classification (NCBI taxonomy): domain Bacteria; kingdom Bacillati; phylum Mycoplasmatota; class Mollicutes; order Mycoplasmatales; family Mycoplasmataceae; genus Mycoplasma; species Mycoplasma sp. AC157. The sequence continues at coordinate 25,337 of NZ_JBTGVE010000012.1, forward strand.
AGCGATTATAAAATGAATAACAATAATAACAGGTTTATTTATAGTAATTTACCTTTCAGCAACACAGTTAGATTTTGCATCTAAATTATTAAGCAAAGATGAAATAACTATAGGGGTAATAGTTGGTTCGGTTTTAAGTTTTATTTATGCTTTTGGTGGTTTAGAAGGTTTAGCAGGTTTATCTGCTGATGTTGAAACAAAAAGATTTAAGAAAATTTTAGTTTTAATTTTTATAATAATTTTAAGTTTTTATTTAATCTTTTATTTAATTTTTTTAGGAGTTTCTTTTAACGATACTACAAATTCCTTTTCAAATTTATTCAAACTAGTTTTTGGAATTACAGGAGTTATATTATTTGCAATAGGGTTATTTTTTAACAGAACAACTTCTTCAATTAGTTCATTAGTTTATTATGCAAGAACAGTTGTACCTTTAGCAGAAGATGGATTTTTACCAAGTTCATTAGCAATAAAAGGAAAAAATAATAATTATAAAAATGCCATTATTTTTTGTACTATTTTTGCATCTATATCTATGATTATTTTTACTCTAATTCCTTATTTTTTAGGAATAGAAGACAAATTCCATGCAATTCTAAATGCTGGTAATATTGTGTTCTTAATGCAATATTTACTCACTATATTTAGTATTCTTGTAATTGGTTATAAGTATAAAGAATTTAAAATCCCAATTTGAGAACAAATATTATTATATTTTGGAATGTTAGTTATAATTTTCGTAATTTTAATTTCTTTTATACCACCAATGGTAGGTGAAGAATATACATTAAGTACAGCAATTTTATTACCAAGTTATGCAGGAACAATGTTAATTGGTTATGCAATTTGAGGTCTTTGACACTGAATTTCAAAGAGAAAACAAAATAAGAGTAAGTTGTAAAAAACTTACTCTTTTCATTTGAATTTTTAGCAAAAAAGATAGTATAATTATTTTTTATAATAAGCATAAATAAAAGGAGTTATATGAACGAAACATTTAAAAAATTTTGTCAAGAAATTGAATTTGAACCAACTGAAGAATTTTATGGTGTCGAAATTGAACAAGTTAGCAGAGAAGGTAATTATTATTTAGTCTATTTTAATTTTAGAGACATTGTTAAAATTTCATTATTTAGACAATTTTATTCTAAAGTTAGAAAAGCAAAACTTAATTTTGAAATTAAAATTAAATATTTTGATGATTCCAAAAAAGAATTTTTAGTGAAAGATTATTTTGAATATGCTTTTCTTTTAGTTAATAATTTATTTGATTTTTTTGAAAACAAAAATTATGAGTTTTCAAAAAGCAATATTTTAACAATTTTTGTTAGAAATGAATTAGACGCAAAAATTGAAAAATTAAATCAAATAGAAACATATATGCAAAACTGAGGTTTTGAAAACTTTAAAGTAGAATTTAAAATTGATGAAGAAAAAGAAAAAGAAGCACAAAAATTAAGAATTGAAGAAATGTTCAAAGAAGAAAAAATGAAACAAGATTTTCTCAAAAGTGTTAAACAAACTGAAAATAGCAATAATATAGGTTTCAAAAAGGATTTTACTTCTTTTATGAAAAATAAAAGTTATACTCCTTTATCTATAAAAGAAGCATTAGAAAGCGAAGAATTTAATGTTATAGTTACTGGTGAAATTTTTAAAAGAGATGTTCAAAAAACTAAAACCGGTTTATGAATAACAATTTTAACAATAACAGATTATGAAGAAGCTATTAAAGTTAAAATATTTTCAAAAACTGATCAAGAAAAAGAAGAACAGGAAAAATATGTAGTAGGTAAAACAATAACTGCATATGGTTCTAATACAAAAGATGAGTATTTAAAAACTAAAGTAATTAGTGCTAAAAAAATAGAATTTATAGAACTCAAAAAAGATGAAAGAATCGATAAAGAGAAAGAAACAAGAGTTGAATTTTATGCAAGAAGCAATATGAATGCTATGGACGGAATATCAACAGCAGAAGAATATGTGCTTGCAGCAAAAAAATTTAATCACAGTGCAATTGGTATTGCTGATGTTGATTCTGTTCAGTCTTTTCCTGAATTTTATCATTCAGCAAAAAAACACAAGATAAAAGCAATTTATGGTTCTACTTTTAACACTATCGAATATAAAAATAATGCTGTTATAAATGCAAAAAAAGATTCTTTATTAAAGAATGCTAAATACGTGGTTTTTGACTTAGAAACAACAGGTTTATCTCCTAGATATGACGAAATCATTGAATTTGGTGCAGTTGTCATAGAACACGGAAAAATAAAGGAAAATATTCAATTTTTTATAAAACCTAATAAACCTTTACCAAAGTATATTACAGAAATTACAAACATTACAGAAGCAGATTTAATTAATGCAATTTCACAAGAAGAAGGAATAAAAAAAATTAGAGAAATTTTAGATAATTCCATTGCAGTAGCTCATAATGCTAATTTTGATATAAATTTTGTTAATGAAAAAATAAGAGTTTTTAATTTACCAAAATTAGATATTGAAGCTATTGATACACTTATAGTGGCAAGAATTATCAATCCAGATGCTAAAAAATTTAGATTGGAAAATTTGGCAACAAGATTAAATATAAATTATGACTCAACTGTAGCCCATAGAGCTGATTATGATGCTAATGTTTTAGCTCAAGTTTGACTTTCTTTTTTAAGAGAACTAGAACAAAAAAACATTAATTCTAGCTATGATTTAGAATTTTTTGAACTAGAATCACTTCATGAAAAAAAATTCAGTTATGAAGTAGTTATTTATGCAAAAAATCAAAAAGGTTTAAAAGAATTATTTAAATTAATATCAGATGCATCAGTTAAAACCTTTTACAATGGACCGAAACTTTTTATAGATAAATATCAAAAAAGTGAGAATTTATTATTAGCTAGTGGAACTTTAAACTCAAGATTAATTGATAAACTTTTCTTTTCTACAACAGAAATTTTTGAACAAGAATTACAAAGATATGATGTTGTTTTTGTACCACCACTAAGAGATTTTGTTCATTGAAATAATAGAAATATTTTAGCAACTAAAGATATAAAAGAAGGTTTAAGAGATTTAGTTTATACAGCTAAAAAATTTAATAAAAAGATTATAGCAGTTTCTGATTGTCGTTATATTGAAGAAAACCAAAAGATACTTCATAATATTTATATAAATGCTAAAGGACTTGGCGGAGCAAGACATTATTTATATAAATATAAAGAAGAAAACCCAATTTATCCTTTACAAAACTTTTTAACAACAGATGAAATGTTTAAAGAATTTGACTTTTTAGAAGATTTTAACATCATAAAGGAAATTGTGGTTTCCAACTCAAGAAATTTAGCAGAAGAATTCGAAGAAATTCAGGTTATTAAAGACAAATTATATGCACCTATTTTCGATAATTCAAAAGAAAATTTAGAAAAACTTGTTTGAAAAACAGCAAAAGAAAAATATGGTGAAAATTTACCCGCTATAGTAAAAAATAGGTTAGAAAAAGAACTAAATCCTATTTTAAATTATGGTTTTGATGCAATTTATTGAATTAGTCATAAACTAGTAAGAAAATCACTTGATGATGGATATTTAGTAGGATCTCGTGGTTCGGTTGGTTCTTCTCTTGTTGCAACAATGGCAGGAATTACTGAAGTTAATCCACTTGTTCCACATTACATTTGTTCTAAATGTAAAACATCTGAATTTTTTGAAGATGGTAAATATCTTTCAGGTTTTGACTTACCAGATAAAAATTGTTCTAAGTGTAATATTCCTTTTGAAAAAGAAGGACAAACAATTCCTTTTGAAACTTTTTTAGGATTTAAAGCTGATAAAGTTCCTGACATAGATTTAAATTTTTCAGGTGAATATCAAATTAATATTCATAATGAAGTAAGAAGATTATTTGGAGAAAACCACACTTTTAGAGCGGGAACTATTTCTACAAATGCTGAAAAAACTGTTTATGGTTATATTAAAAGTCAAATAGAAGAAAATTTAGCTAATTATTCATCCGCTTTTATGGAATTTTTATCATTAAAAGCTAAAGGAGTAAAAAGAACTACAGGACAACATCCAGGGGGGATAATTGTAATACCAAAAGAATTTGATGTAGAAGATTTTACTCCAATTAATTATCCAGCTAATAATGATTCATCAACTTGAAAAACAACTCACTTTGATTTTAGTTCCATTCATGATAATGTATTAAAATTAGATTTACTTGGTCATGATGATCCTACAGCAATTAGAATGCTAGAAAATTTAACTAAAGTAAAAGCAACAAGTATTCCAAAATCAGATCCCAAAATAATTTCTCTTTTTTCTTCCACAGAGGCTTTAGGTATTTTACCAGAAGATATTTCTGGAGAAACTACAGGTGCAATGGGGATTCCGGAGTTTGGAACTAACTTCGTAAGAGGAATGTTAAAAGTAGCAAAAGCAGAAACTTTTGCGGACTTAGTTGCTATTTCTGGTTTATCTCATGGAACAGATGTTTGAAAAGGAAATGCTGAAGAGTTAATAGTAGAAAAAAAACTTACTTTTAAAGATATAGTATCTTGTCGTGATGATATAATGAGTTTTTTAATTTTAAAAGGAGTTGAACCATCAGCATCTTTTAAAATTATGGAAAATGTTAGAAAAGGAAAATCTTTAACTAAAGATGAAGAAGAGTTATTAAATAAACATAACATTCCAGATTGATATATAGAATCACTTAAAAAGATTAAGTATCTTTTCCCAAAAGCACATGCTACAGCTTATGTTTTAATGGCTTGAAGAATTGCTTATTATAAATTATATTATCCACTTGCTTATTATGCAACTTACTTTACAACAAGAGCTGATGTTAGTGATATCAAAACACTAACATCAGGAAAAACAGGGATAAAAGAAAAAATAAGAGAATTAAAAAGAAGAGAATTTTCAAAGAAAAAAGAAGAACAATTATCTGTAAAAGAAAAAGATTTAATTCCAATTTTATGTATTGCTGAAGAAATGCATGCAAGAGGATTTACTATTTCTAATGTAAATCTAGAAAAATCCAGTTCAACTGATTGAATTCTTGATTATGAAAACAACGCTTTAATTCCGCCATTTATTACAATTGATGGACTTGGTGAAGCAGTAGCTAAATCGATTGAAAAAGCAAGAGAAGAATCAGAATTTTCTTCTATTGAAGACTTAAAAAACAGAACACTTTTAAATAAAACCCTTCTTGAAAAAATCAAAGAAATGGGAATAGTAAAACACCTTAATGATACAGATCAAAATTCATTATTTTAACTAAAATAGAAAAAATATTAAATTATCAATAAAAAGAACAAAAATTCAACTTTTTTGTTTTTTTATTTCTTTTTTGTCCTAAATTTTTACTAAATTTCTATACTTAGTTAATTTTATTGTTTAATTCATCTA
>NZ_JBTGVE010000013.1:0-26128 GCF_054343415.1 Mycoplasma sp. AC157
CCAAAAAAATGGTTGATTTTGTCTTTTTTGCTATTAACTGGGAAACTCGGGAAAATGCTCTACCTGAAGGATTTCTCTAACATTAATATCTATTTTTTCAATTTTAAATCAATCAAAATTTTTAGGATGTTCTAAAGAATTAGCACAACTTTCTCCTTTTAATCTTCCTGATTCTATAACTATATTACTTTTATTAATTTTAATTCACATAACAGTATAAAAAATAGCAATACTTAAAATAGTAATAGTTCCAATAAGAGAAACAGCAAAAACAATATAATGTGTACTAAAGTATAAATCTTGTAAAAATGTTCTTATTAACATTATAAAAAATAATCCATACATTGATAAAAATAATCGATAAAAATTTCTTGGTACAAAGAACTTTATTTCAATTTTCTTTTGCAAGTATACCACCTTTCCCTATGCTATAAATTATAAACAAAAAATAGGTTTTACCCTATTTTTTATCTGCTGTTTTTTCTATTTCACTTGCGTTTTTAAATTGGAATTTTTCTGGAATTTGTGTGATATTATCAAATAAATTAGTTTTATAATTATCACCATATAATTTTTGAAGTGCTTGTCTATAAGAGTTTTTTTGATCTTTACCACCACCATAGATTAAATCATATTGTGGTAAATGATATGCGTTTGAACTAGAACCACCATAAATTCCTTTATAATCGTATCCTTCAGATCTAAATGCTGAAGCAACTCCTGTTTTAGCAGAATTATTAGAAGTATGATATACTGCTACTAATTCATTATTTTGATTTCTAATTGATGATCCTGAAGCACCACCAACTGGCACATAATGTTTAGGTAAATATGATAAACCTGCTGCTATTAGTTTTTTATTATTATCTAATTTAGCAACGTGTAAATCTTGTCCAGTTCTTGTTGCTGAAATAAAGGCATCAAGAACACCAGGTTTATCAACAAAGGAACGATAACCGATTTCATAAGATAAATAATTTCCTCTGTTAATTTCTTCATCGCTAAAATTATATTTTCCTGTTACTTGATCATAAGTGATGTTATCAAAATATTTAGTTTCAGCATTAGTTCATAAACTAAATGTATGTGCTGCTTGTTCTCTTTGATCATCTTCTTCATATTGTTTTAAAAAATAATCATTTTTAGCAGAAGGATAACCTACAATGTATAAATTATCTACATTTGTATCTGGTTTAGAATAATTTAAATTTTTATTAATCTTATCATAGTTTTTAAAATAAGATTCTGTTTTAAATTTAATTTGTTCGTTTGTATGATTTGCATATTCATTAGTAACAATTTTTGCCATTTCAGAAGGATTATTTCTGAAAGTATCTTGATTAAAGGAAACAGAACCACCTTTTATTCCTGTATAAATACCAATTTCCGAAGGATTGATTTTGCTAAAATCAATTTCTATAACTGCAAAATCCACAAATTCTTCTGTGTCTTTAAATTTCTCTTTTTGATCTTTTGCAAGAAAATCAGAAGGTTTAGAGTTTAAGAAATCTTCCCCACTATAAATTACTTTAATAGGTTTTTCACTATTTTTATCTTTAGGTAATGCTGAAAAACCAAAGTTTGTGAAATTATCATCAAAAGATAAGATTTTAAATTTAGTTCTAACAGCAGCATCTCTATTTATTCTTGATAAACCAAATTTAACAGTTTGAGCACTTAAAGCTTCTGCTACGTGTAAATTAGTACCAAAGTATCATTTTGTTGGATAACTTCCATCAGTTTTTTTCTCATAATCTAAAATTCACATTGTTCCTGAAGTTGATGAAGTTCATTTTGGATCTCCTGGATGTTCTGGATCTGGATTATTAAAAGAAACATGGAAAGTTTGCATAGCTGCTGTTTTATAGTGATCATTAGTTAGATATCTCGGAATTCCATCGATTTTATATTGATCTCTATCTGCTGCATCAACTCACGAAGGTCCTTTACCAGGTTCAGGTGCATCATAAATTTTTAATCCATCATAAATTCCATCATTATTATATGAAGGAAGGGTAAATCCTTTTAATAAAGCACTATCAAAAGTATCGATTCCTGCTTCTTTTGCTTTAGCATCGAATTTTGTTTTTTCTTCTTGAGTAATATGTACATCTTTTCTAAAGTCACTTTCAGAAAAACCTGGTTGTTGTTTTAAAACTTTTAAATATTCTTCATTATCTTTTTCATATCTTTGATGTTGATTATATTGAATTACATATTTTTCTTTATCACTAGCTATAAAATCACCTAAATTACTTACAATATAACCTTCTTCATCAGTTAAAACTGGATTACTATTAAAACCAGAAATGTCTAAAGTTTTTGTAACTTTAATTTTAGGATTATTTTTAGCAGTAAATTCAACTAAAATTTTTCCTTTTCCTGTTTGGTTAGAAACATCTTTTTCGCCTTTTCTATCCGGAATAGCACTAATAACTTTAACTGTTACATCATCTTTATGACTTCCTTTAATTATTGGTTTTAAGTTAGATAATTCCTTAGAAAACTTAGTAAAAAAGACAGAATTTTTTGGACGATCAAAATCATCATAACCTTCAAAATCAACACTTAAATCTTTTACTAAATTATTTAATTGATCATTATTAGTAATAGTTACTGATTGATTGCTTCCAGGATTGGAAGGATTTGGATTTTGTTTAGGATCATTATTATTTGAATTAGAAATTGTGTTTTGACAAGAAACTAAAGCAAATACTGAAGTAGTTACTAAAGGAAATAGTAATATTTTTTTACTTTTTTTCATTTAAATATCCTTTCTATTAAGAGAATGAAAATGATGGTTGTCCTTTTTGGACTGTATGAACAACTTTACCAAGAGTTCTTAATTGATTTGCTAATTCTGTATCAGATGAATAAACCTCAAATACAGTATTTGAATCAAAAGTATTATCACTAAATTTAATTAAAGTTTCTAAATTAGCAATTCCTTCGGAATTTAATTTATTTGCTGCTGAGTCAGCAACAATTCTAATTTTTTTAGTTGTTTTTCCATTGTCAAATACTATTTTACTTTTTGGTTGTTGCATACCTTCTGTTGAAAGAACAGTAGCAAATTGAGCACCATTCATTTCACTAGCACCAATTTCAAAAGTATCACCTTCATTATGTAAAATAATTCTTTTTAGTTTTCTTGGTTTATTTGAAGGTTTAATTGTATCTGAGAAGATTAAACCTTTTAATGATTTTAATTGTTTAGCACCAGAAAGATCTAAACCAGTTGGATAGCTATTTTCTCCTTCTTTATGATCTGGATCTAAACCTGGACCAAAACTACCTTCAAAAAATGGTTCATTATTTCTAACGTAGTAAACCATTCTTAAAGCATTATTAATTTCTGTTAAGTCTTTATTTTCTCCTATATTAACATCATTAAAAGCAATTGTATCAAAAGTTATTCTTGTAGCAATTGTTTGTCTTGCTGAATAGTTAAAACTTACATTGTAATCAACTGTGTTAATTCAAGCAACTTTTTTCAGAGCAATTGGATTAATTGCCCAACCTTCTGCAAGTGAATTTCCTGTTGTTAATAAAGATAATTCATCAATTTCTTTATCTTTAATAGCTAAAAGAGCACTTGTATTATAAGTTTCAAAAAATAACTCTAATTGTGGCAATTTATCAGGTAAAGCTTTAAAAATGCTAAAGAAATCATAATTTGAAGAACCTTTTTTACCTATGTTAATGATTCTGTATGAAGTAATCGATTCATTTGCTTTTGTTAAATCTTCAATTAATTTTTTAGTTTTACTTAAAGCATTTGGATCAGCAACGTCTATTGTAACAACAATTCCTTCGTTTCTTTCACCCTCTAAAGGTTCAATTCTTTTAAGTTTCTCAAACTTAATTCCTTGTCCTGGAGTTATGTTATATTTATTAGAATATTCATTTGTGACATCGCTTTTATTTCAACCTGGATAGGTTCCGTTTCTAACTTCATCAGGATATCTTCCTCTTCAATCGTTGTAACCAAAAACACGTTTTTTAGAATTATCTCTAGTTAATCTTGCAGTTGTAGAATTAATAAGTGGTGAAGTTGAATGTGAATCAATTTCTCCATCATCATTTATATAAACATTAGAATTGTCATCATAAATAACATAACCTTCACCAAGTAGTTTTTTAGCATTGCTTGATAAGGTAGTAAATTTAGTCATATCTAAAAAGGAAATAATTTTTAATTTAGCTCAATCTTCATCTTTATGAGCTTTTAAAGTTTTATAATATTCTTTTTTTCCTTCTTCTTTTAAAAAATTAACAACTTTATCTCCATTTGCAATTAATCTTCAAAATTTATCTATGATATTTTTATAATAACCAGTTGAACTATAATCAGTAGCTAAGAGTTCTTTAATTTGCTGTTCACTTAATGCTCCTGAACGAAGTTCAGGAAAGGAAGCATAATCTAAAGGAACTGATCTACTTAAACCTCTAAGAGCACTTCTTTTATTCGCTTCAATAATTTTGTCAGTAACTTGAATTCCTGTTAATTTAGGAGTTATTTGGTTAATGTATTCTACTCTATTAGCATTACCAGCATTAATATCTCTTTGATCAATTTTTCTTGGTGTTGGTTTTTCAAGACTTACTTTAATTTTTTCACCATAAAAATCAATTGTAATTACTGAATTTTTATCACCTATTGGAGCAGGTAGTTTTGGAGATTCTACAGTTGGAACTGGTAATGGTTTAGGTTTTTCTACTGGTTGAGTAATTACTGGATCTGGTTCTTTTGGAACTGGTTTTGGTTCAGGAGTAATTATATCAATAACTTTTGGATCTTCTTTTTTAGTATCTTCTGGCTTTGGTTCTGGTTGTTTTGGTTGTTCAGTAATTTTTGGTTTTTCTTGATCTTTAGGTTTATCAGGATCAACTGGTTTAGGATCAACTTCAGGTGGATTTACTGGTGGAGGTGGTGTTTCTGCTGGTGGTTGATTAACTGGTTTATTATCTTTTGGTGGCTCTTGTTGTGCTTTTGTTTCTTTTGGTTCTTGATTATTATCTCTATGTGAATTAAAACCATTTTTAAAATTTAAATTATTTCCAGTGTTAATGGAAGCAACATTATCATTTAATAATTTAGAACGCTCAGTAGCATTTGCTTTATCTGTTGTTGAAACATAGAAAAGAGCACCTACAGTGATAGGCGTAACTATAGAAACGGAACTTATTGCTATAATTTTTTTATTTTTAGTGCTTTTAAAAAAGTTTGTTCCCATGATATCTCCTTATTAGTTTCTTTATTTAAGTCCAAGTTCTTTATCGGTAGGAATATTTAAGTTTGATCCTACATAACTAAAGATTTCAGGACTTTGATTTAAATATTCTCCATTAATAATTCTAATAACTGAATTTACCGTATCTGCTAAAGGAACGTATGTTCCAGGTTCTTTTGTAAAATGTTCAGTCATAAAGAAATTTTGTGAGAAAAAGTTTTCCAATTGTAAAGCTTTTTTGACAATTTTTTTACTTTCATCATCTAATTCATCGAATCCTAAAATTAAAATAACATCTTCTAAATCTTTATATGTTTTTAAAATTCTTTTTGCTTCTACTATTGCATTAAAGTGTGCTTCTCCAATAATTTTAGCATCTACTGAATTAGAAGAACTAGCAAGTGGATCAAAAGCAGGGAAAATGTTTTTTGCTGTTTGTGCTCTAGAAAGTACTAGGTTACCATCTAAGTGGTTAAACACAGCAACAGCAGAAGGATCGCTTATATCATCCATAGGTAAAAATACTGTTTGAAATGATGTTATTCCAGCATTTTCGTTTTTAAATAAACGCTCTTGAACATGGGCAACATCACTTTCAAGAGTTGATTGATAACCACCAACTGATGGTTTTTTTCCTAAAGATGCACTTACTTCGTTTTCCGCTTGCACAAAACGATAAATGTTATCTATAAATAATAATACATCTTTCTTTTCTACATCTCTTAAGTATTCTGCAGCTGTAATTCCTATTGGTACAATTGACATTCTAGCTCCAGGAGATTCATTCATTTTAGAAATATACATTGAAGAATTTTGCATTAAATTAGAACTTTCTAGTTCATTAAATAATTCAATAGCCTCTCTTGAACGCTCTCCAGAACCAATAAAAATATTTGAAGTTGATTCGCTATTTTTATTAACATTAAAAATAATTTCTTTCATTAAAACTGTTTTACCAACTCCAGCACCACCAAAAATTCCAAGTTTATAACCTTTAATAATTGGCATAAAAAAGTCAATTGCTTTAATTCCTGTTTCAATTATTTCGATTTTAGAGTCAAGAACTCTTTCGCGATTAATTGTGGAATTCATTTCAACATATTTAGGAAAAGTATAACGATCACTTAATAAAGGTTTTCCTTCAAAACTGTAAATATTGTTTTGAGCTTGTGAACCAACTGGTACCATAAAACTTTTTTGAGTATTTTCTACAACTTCTCCTACAGAAATTTCTTTATATAAATAAATAATAATCGCTCTAACAACTTTATTATTAACAAGTCTTTTTACAAGTAAGTATGTCTTGCCTTCATGTAAAGTTAAAATTGTATTTAAAGTTGGTAAATTTCCTTCACTAAATTCAATTTCTACTACATCAGTTCAAAATTTAATTATTTTTCCATTCATAATTATCTATCTCCTGTTAATTTTAAAAGTTGTTCCATTTCAGCTTCGCTAAAATCAATAAATTTGTGTTCAACTTCAATTTCTCAATTTAATTTTAATTTTCTTGAATATTGTAGTAAAGCATAAGAGAAGAAACTTTTGGTAATGTTTTCATCATAAGGTTCATTATTGATGATTTTTTCAAAAATTTCTTTTGCATCTTTATTAGCATCAATTAAAACATTTAAGAAGTTCATTGCTTTTTGCTCTTCTTTAATTCCTTTAAGAGTTCCTCATAAAATTAATTTAGACATTAAAAGTACAAATCTTTGTGAATATAAAGAGTAACCTCTTTGCATAAACATTTTATCAATCATTCTTCCTTTATATAAAAGGTTTGTTGTTTCTTTGTTAAATTCATAATCTAGCATTGCAAGTTTTAAATGTCTTTTATAAGCACGGAAAATTTTTCCTATTTCTCCAGCTACTTTGGTGATAGTTCTTGATTGAACTGAACTACCAGTTCTTGATACTGATAAATCGATATCAATTGCTGGTAATCTACCACTACTAAATAAATCAGCACTTGTTACTAGTTGTCCATCTGTTATAGAAATAACGTTTGATGAAATTAAACTAGTAATATCACCATCAACTGTTTTTAAAATTGGTAAAGCTGTTATTGTTTGACGACCAACAAAGGAACCTGCTCTTTCAAGTAAAGAAGAGTGAGCAAAGAACATATCTCCAGGCATTGCTTCTTTTCCAACAGGTTTATCTGTTAAAAGAGCTATTTCTCTAACAATATTAGCATGTTTAGTTAAATCATCAAAAACAATTAAAACATCATCATATTGTGAAATGTTTTCAGCATGCGCCATTCCAATATATGGAGCTAAATATTGTTGATAAGCACTTGTAGAAGGAGCATCAATAATAATTGTATTATCTAAAGCATCGTATTCTTGTAGTGTTTCGTATAATCTTGCCATATCTTCTCTTTTTTGTCCGATTGCCACATAAACACATTTAACATTGTTTTTTGCTTGATTAATAATTGTATTAACTACAAGATGAGTTTTTCCTGTTTGACGATCACCGATGATTAATTGTCTTTGTCCTTTACCAATTGGAATAAGTAAATCAACCGCTATAATCCCTGTATAAAGTTGTTCATTTAAGGTTTTAACAGTCATTAAATTATGAGCATCACCAAAGATTTTGCTTTTTCTTGAAAAGGAATTTCCTTCAATTTTTCCTTTAGAAGGGGAAATTTCGTTTCCGTGAATATCTAAAACTTTTCCAAAATGAGAATAAGAAGTTTCAACTTCATTTTCAATTTGCACTTCAATAATTTCTTGTCCTATCTTAAGTTTTTCAAGAACATTATTATCAACAAGTAAAAATGCTTTAGAGTCTGTTGCACTTACTACCATCATTCTTGCTTCTGGAAATTCATTTGTTGTAAAATTTTGTCTCTGTTTATAATCATAATCACCAGTTACTTCAACAATATAGTCAAAAATAGCTGTAATGATTGGGTTTTTCTTTTGCATATTATATTCCTCCTATTGTTCCAAATAAAATTAATGCTAAAGCAAATACTATAACAATAGAAGATAATATAATTATTGCTATATTTGATTTGGAAACTGATTTATTATGTTTATTTTTTGAGTTTACTTTATTAGCAACTCCTAAAGCTAATGCTCCTGAACCTGAAAATCCTAAAATAGTTCCTATTACAGTTAAAAATAAGTTTTGGGATTTAAATTCTTGTTGTAGTAATTGGTTTGCTAAGGTATATTCTTTATTAAAGTTTTTAGAATTTTCTTCTTCTATTTTTTGATCATCACCTGCTTTTTCATCTTTTAAAAATTCTTTAACAACATTAAATTGTTTTGCAATTTTATTTAATAAACTTAAATATTCTTCATATCATTTAAGTGTATTAAAAGTTTTTGCTCCTGCATGTTTTTTAAGAATTGAAACATCTTTTCGCATATTTTCAAAAAGTTTATTAATAACATCAGTATTAGCATTATATTTTTTAAATTTAGCATTAACTTTTGTTAATAAATCTTCTCTTTTTAATAACTCTTGATATCTATTTAACTCTTTTTCATAACCTTCAGGTAGAATTGAGTAAAACTCTCTAAATTGAATTCTAGAAGTTTTAAGTGAAGAAATTAATTGAATATCTAATAAATTTAATCCATCTTCAATAGCAGATTGATCATTTAAATTTTTATTTAATTCAACACTAATTGCTGTAAGAATTTGTGATTGTTTATCAACAAAAGTTTTACTATAATATAACTCTTGTGTCACAACATTAATCATTGTAAGTAATCTTGTTTTTAATTGATTGCTTTCTAATTTATCAACATCGATTTTTTCATCTAGTTCTAGAGCTTTATAAAGATTAACAAAGATTTTTCTTACTGAAGCAACGTATTCTTGATAAATTTTATGGAAACCTTTATTTTCAGGAATTGTAATAAAGGTTTTATATAATCTTACATATTCTGGTTTTACTTGATCTTGGATTCTAATTGTTGCTACGTAATTATCACTATTAGTATCTTTTTCTACAGCAGTAACTTTATATTCAAAACGTGTATTAATTGGGTTATTGAAGAAAAAGAAATCTTCGCTAATTGGATTTGCTTCAAATTCAGATGCTATTTGTGATACTTCTTTATCTAAATTTTTAGTTAAAACCTCCGGTCCTAAAATAGGTAATTTTTCGATATATTCTTTAGGATTATATGGTTTTACATCAATGACTTGATCACTTGGTTTAGTATCAACATCATCAAGAGTAGGGATTTCTGGAATTGAGTTATCATCATCTGGTTTCTTTTGCTGTTGATCTTCTTGTGGATCTTCTACTTTGTTTTGTTCTAAATCAAAGACAGTAAATCTATCTTCGTATTTACTTTTGAAATAATCATCTCAAGTTTTAAAATCTTTTGGTGGTTTTGCAACAAGTGCGCTAACTGAACTACCATCATCTTTAGAAATGGTTTCGGGGTTAAACTCAATTTCTGGAATATCTTTTGGATCATAGAAAATATCAGTAATTCTTTCTTTTAAAGAATCTGTATATTTTTTTAAATATCCAGTAATATCTGGAGTTGTATAATAGTTTCCTTCTTCTGAAACAGACTCTTGTTTTCCTTGTGAACCAAAAGCAGTAGTATAGTTAGTATTATCGGAATCTGTTGTGAAAATTACATCTTCATAAGTTTTTCCTTGAAAAGTTACTTTACCTTTTTTAAAAGCCTTTTTTTGTGAAAAAACATTTGGGAAAGTAACGTGCAATTTATTTTCATTTGGTGCACTAACCATTTTTGCTTTATTTGATTTTAAAAAGTTTATAAGTGTTTCAAAATAGTAATTTCTTTTTGCTCGATCTTCAAAAGAAATTTTTTCATCTTTTTTTAGTTTATTTTTTTCATCTTCAATATTAGAAATAGCAATATCAATAGCATTTTCTAAACCAGTTTTTACTGCATCTGTTGCAAGTTTTGCAAACTTTGAAAATTCAGGACTTACTTGTTTTTTAACAGGTGGTTTTTCTTTATCATTTGTTGTATTTGCATTAGTTCCAGAATTGTTTTCATTTGGATCTGCACTTGTAAAAAATACTGCAGGAATTGCTAACAAAGGCAAGGCAGAAGAAGCTAATAATTTATATTTTTGATGTTTATTCTTTTTCATTTTCACTCACCTTTCTTAAATTAATTTCTCTTATTACTTCTGCTTTATAAAGAGAAAAAATCAATTCTTTTTCTTTTATTGTATTATCTAAATTGAAACTAAGTTTATTTAGTGACTTTATTAAATCTAACTCTTTTTTTTGCTTTTTAATTAAAGCAGAATCATTATTTTTTTCTTTAGATAATTTATAAATTTCTTGTTCATTTAATGAATTAATAATTATTTCATTATCTAAAATTATAAAATTAGCATTTTTAAGAAACAGATATTTTTCTTCTTTATTTTTTTCTTTGATTTTAATTAAAATTTGTTCAAAACAAGCTAAAGATTTTTTTTCAATTTCATTTCATTTGAATTCTTCTTTAAAATATAATTCTAAAGAACTATTTCATACTTTTAAAATTGAGTTATCAATAAAATTGATAGTAATACTATATAAATTAAGATTATTTTTCATTACTTTCTCCTTTATTGAAAACAGAGAAATTTCCGTTATTTTTAGTTAGCATTATAATTTCTTCAATTTCATTTTCTCTTTTAATTTTAATAATTTTTCTTTTTGTAAATTTAATTTCTTTCTCTAAATCTTTAAGGATTTTATTTACCCTTACTAAATTAAGTTTAGCACTATAAAATAATGATTCAATAATTAGTGATTGCACCACATTTTCGATATAAATATCAATACTATTTTGCACATATTCGGCAACATTAGGATAAATATTAAAATCAAATAAATCTTTTGGTAGGTTTTTTTCACTTGTATTTATTAATTTATGCATTTCAAAATCTTCAATAGGTAAGATAGTGAAATAACTTTTATAATTTTTATTAGAGTTTAAAACAAAATTAACTTTTTTATATTTTTCTTGCTCATATAAAAATTTAATTAAAGTTGAAATTGTTCTTATTTTACTATTATCATCTAAATCAAAAGTTTTTAAAACATTAAGTTTATTTTGCTCTAAAAATTCTTCTGCTTTTTTTCCAATGGCAATAAAATCAATTTTTTTCTTTTTAACATTTTCTAAAATCATGTTTTCGTATCTTGAATAAGAGTCGGTAGAATATTTT
This sequence comes from Mycoplasma sp. AC157, assembly GCF_054343415.1. Lineage (NCBI taxonomy): Bacteria > Bacillati > Mycoplasmatota > Mollicutes > Mycoplasmatales > Mycoplasmataceae > Mycoplasma > Mycoplasma sp. AC157. The sequence continues at coordinate 11,421 of NZ_JBTGVE010000013.1, forward strand.
TGTTCTTCTTTTAAATAAATTCATAATTCCTTTTCTTTTGCTAATGATTTGGAAAAAATAGAGGTTATTTTAGAAGTAATTTTAGCAGTTTTATTTTCAACAATAAAAGGATTTTGGATGTTATATTTATCATTAAGGTGTCTAATTGATTCTCTTGTTAAAAAAGCATTATCAATATAAAATCTTAGTTTTTGGTTTAATTTTACAATTGTGATTAATAAAATATTTTTCTCGCTATTAGCTTTTAAATTAATTTTTTCTAAGTTGTTCTTTTTTTGAACAATTTTCTTTAAGTGCATATTATTTCTTTATTCTAGCAGCATAATTGATTTTAAAAACTAATTTTAATGATTTTGATTGCTGAGAAAAATAAAGAATGATTCCAGGAAGAAATTCAACAAATAAATTTCTTGCTATTAAATCATTAATTGCTTCATTTAATTTAACTAAAAAGTTTTCTTTTGCTAAATCTTCTGAAAATTTAAAATTAATGTGTTCATTATTAGAACTAATATCTTTAACTAAAATTGGAACAAAGAATTTAGATCCAAATTTATCACTAAGTCCAAATGAAAGGATAAAATCTAAATAAACTAAGTCATATTTTTTAACTATTGCTTTTTCATAATTAGCAACATATTCTTTTACAATATCACTATCAAAACTTAATCCAGTAGTCAATAATAAAGAAGACATTAATCTTTCGTATGAAACAAATTTATCTGATTTTTCCATTTCTTTATATTGTTGTTCTACATCATAAAAAGGAATCATCAATTGTTGTTCTTCTTTTTTATTTACTTTTTCTTTTTGTTTTTCCTTAAATAGTTTTTTCATTATTTAGTTCCTTTCTTATCAGTTTTTTTATTATTGTAATTGAGAATTTTAACTAAAGTAATTCCAGAATCAATCAGTAAGCTAATTAAAAATGTTGATAATACTGTAATAATAAAGATAATTAGAATTTCATTCATAGTAAAATCAATATTAAATGAAGATAAAGCATAATTTTGTTTTTCAATTAAAATAGTGTTTAGTGAAGAAACAAAAAGTAATAAACTAATTGCTCCTAAAAACACAAATGTTAATAAAATCATATAGAAACTGATATTTTTAATGTAAATCAAATAAAATAGAGAAATAATTGTTGAAATAATTGACGAAACAATTAAAATAATAGAATTTATCAATAATTCAGTTGAAAAACGAACTGCAATAATTACTGATAATCAAATTAATAGTTGTACTACTACAAAGTAAAATGAAGGATTAATTTTACCTTTAGGTTGCAGTGGTCTTAATAAATTTACCACAAAATATAGTGCACTAACAAATAAAGCAAATATTATTTGGACTGATAAAGTAATATAACTATGTTCTTTACTTGAAGAAATTACATCTGTATTTTTTTGTGTTTTTATTAAAATAAATACAAATCAAATAATTAAAGCAAATAAAGAACTTAAATATAAAATAATTTGACTTTTAAAATATAAATGATTGTATTCTTTTTTTAATAAAAATTGAATTTTTGGAAAATTCATTCCTATCACTAAAATAGTTATTGTTAAAATAATAGCAATCATATAAACAACATTTAGTGCTGTTTTTACTGAAAATAATTGCTCCATAAATAGATAAATTTGGCTTTTATCTAAAATAAAGGCATTTCCTGTTTCTTTAACTGGTTCAATTAATAATCAAAAGGTTGTTATATAACCTGATAAAAATAAAATTTGTGCAATTGATGAAACAATAATAGAAGATAATTTATTATTTCCAATTTTATTTTTGTTTTTCTTTGTAAAGTAAAAATAAAAGTAATTTGCAATATTGGAAATAACTAATGGAACCAAAATAAATAGAAGTCAAAAATATTTATAAACAATATCTTTTGTTATATTTGAGTATGGATCAAAAGTAAAAAATAATATAAATGAAGCAAGTGAAAATAAATAATAAAGAATATACCAAGGAATATAAATCTTAATTAATTCTTTATGAAAAACTAAATTTATATAATTTTTTATAATCGAATAAAAGAAAACAAAGAATAATATAACAGCTTTAGTAATTATTAGAAAATTATATTGTCTTATTGCTTGTGTTGAATTAAATATTAAAAAGTAATCTTCTATTCCTAAAATTGTTTTTTTGTAAAAAAGAAGAATAAATAATAATCCAAAAAAAACTGAAGCTACTAAAGAATATTTTAATGTATCAAACAATCAATCTTTTTTGTTTAATTTTGTCTTCTTATTACTATTTTCCTGTTTCTGTTGTTGAACTATTGTCAAAAGCAAATCCCTCCTCTATGTGATCTAAACCTTGTGAAAATAAGTTTGTTTTAAAACTAGAATCATTTCCATAAAGTTTTTTTAATTCTTCTCTATAAGATTTTTGTTGATCTTTACCGCCACCATAAATTACATCATATTGTGGTAAATGATAAGCATTATCTCCTGTTCCATATGCACCTTTAAAGTCATAACCTTCTGATCTAAAAGCAGCAGCTAAACCTGTTTTTGCACTTCCATTAGCTCCGTGAAATACAGCAACAAGTTCATTTTTATCATTTCTAACTGAAGAGCCAGAAGCACCTCCATATGGAACATAAAATCTTGGAGTATAAGCTAATCCAGAAGCAACTCATTGTTTTTTCTCTGAGTTTGTATATAAATCTTTTCCAAGTCTTGTTGCACTTATAAATTCATCTACAACTCCAGGTTTATCTGTAAAGGTTCTGTAACCAAGTGAATAAGAAAGGAAATTTCCTTTTTTGCCTTTTGGATTATCATTTTGAGATGAAGAATTTATAGGGAATAATTCAGTTTCTGCATTTACTCATAAACTAAAGTCATTTTTTTTATTTTTAATTTGATCTGCATCTTCATATTCTTTTAAATAAAAATCTTGAATAGCAAGTGGATAACCTAAAATGTATAATGAATCTTTATTTTTATAATAATCTTCTAATTTTGAAGAATCTAAAGGGAAATCAATTTGTGAATAATCTTTTAAATAAGATTTTTTTAAAAATTTAATTTGATCATTAGGCTTTTCTGCATAATCATTTGTAAATAGTTTAGCAAGTTCTGCTTTATTGTTAAATAATTCTGTTATTTTGCTTGATTCGTATGCTTTATTTCCGCTTGTAATAGATGAACCGTTTTCTCCTACTTGTTGTTTTAATTTTTCAAAATCTATTTCTAGAACAGCAAAATCTATGAATTCTTTTTTATCTGCAAATTCTGTTTTTTGCTTATCAATTAAATAATCTTTTGGATCTTTTTTAAGAAAATCTTTTCCAGAAAACACAACTTTTATTGGTCAATCTGCTTTATTAGTATCTAGTGGGAAACCAAATTGAGTAAAGTTTTCATCAAAACCAAGTAATTTAAATACAGTTTTTATACCTGCATCTGGATTTAAACGACCAAAACCTATTGAAGCAGTTTTATCTGTTAAAGCATCAGCAACGTGAACATTTGTTCCAAAATATCATTTTGTAGGATATTCATTATCATCTTTTTTCTGATAATCCATAATTCACATTGTTCCAGATGTTGGATGTAAAACATTTTGCTCTTTTTCATCTCTATTATTAAAAGTTACATGGAATGTTTGTAGAGCTATTTTTTTGTACATTTCATTAGGTAAATATCTTGGAATACCAACTATTTTATTTTCATCTCTATGAGCAGAATCTAATCATGAAGGACCTTTTGGTACTTCTGGTTTATTAAAAATTTCTAAACCTTTATATTCGCCATTATCTCCGTATGAAGGAAGAGTAAATCCTTTAATTAAAGCATTATCATATGTATCTATCTTTGCTTCTTTTGCTTTTGCATCAAAACTAGTTTTCTCTGAATCTGTTATATGTAAATCTGGTCTATACTGTTTGGCATCAAAATTATTTTGTCCGCTTGTTAATTGTAATTTTAAAGTTTTTATATAATCATCATTATCTAAATTAAATCTAACAACTTGATCTGCTGGTAGATATTTATTTAAAAACTCTTGATTGTCTTCTTTTTTAAGTGCGCTTGGGATTCTACCATCACTACCAGCATTGTAAGGATTACTTGCAAAACCCGAAACCTTTATTTCTCTTTGATATTTAATTTTGGGATCGCTTTTTAAAGAAAATTCAAAAACAATAGTACCATTACCAGTTCTGTTGGAAATAGATATGTTATTTGCATCTCTTTCTACTTTAAAATTAATAATCTTAGCAGTTACTTTATCTGAATCTTTTCCACTAAAAGTAAATTTAACATCATTATCAAAATCTTGTAAATCTGTAAAGTAAACTTGTTTTCTATCTGTTTGAGGTGGAAATTGTTTATATGATTTATATTCTATATTAATTGAATCAGCAATAGTTTTTAATTCTTGATTTTTTCCTTCTTCTGGATCTTGTCTTAAATCTGGATTTTTTACATTAGAAGCAGTTTTAGTTTCATTACAAGAAACAAAAGTTAAAGTGCTTGTTGCAGTTAATATTATTGGTATAAATATTTTTCTTTTTTTCATTTTAGTTTCTCCTAACTAAATCTTATTGGGTTATCGCTTTCATAAATTGCATTTTTACCTAAAGATTTTAATTGTCCAAAAAGGGCAGCATTATTTTTTTGTACATAAATTCTTGTGTTAGTATCAAAATTTCCATCGTTTCAGTTTAATAAAACATTTAAATTTCTAACACCTTCACCGCTTAATGAATTTATTCCATTTTTTGCTGTTATTTTTAGATTTCTAGTGGTGCTTCCATTTGAAAATGATATTTTACTTCTAGGTGGGGGTGGTGAAGTTGTATCTAAAATATCACCTCATTGTGCATTATTTAATTCATCAGCATCAATTTCGTAAGTATCACTATTATTATAGAAATTTATTCTTTTTAGTTTTCTTAAACCATTGCTTGAATTATGAATATCGTAGAATTTTAAATCTCTTAGTGATTTAATAGATGGTGCTCTACTAAAATCTAAACCTAAAGGATAACTATTTCCACCTTCATTATGATCTGGATCAAGTCCTGGACCAAAACCACTTTGGAAAATTCCTTCGTTATTTCTAACAAAATATGCCATTCTTAAACCATCATTTATTCTTGTTAAATCTTTATAAGAAGTTCCTAAATCAGATTCTTCAAAAGAAAGTGTATCAAACACAATTCTAGAAAATACTCTAATGCCGGCTGCATATTCACTACTTACATTATAGTCCAAAGTATTAACAAATGCAACATTTCTTAAAGCTAAAGGATTAATATTTCAAGAATCAGAATGAACAGTTTTAGAAGTATATAAAGATAATTCATCAATTTGTTTGTTTTCTAAAGCAATTAAAGCAGATGTATTATTTGTTTCAAAATATAATTCTAATTGTGGCAATTTATCAGGAAGTGCTTTGAAAATATCGTAAAATCTTTGATTTGCATCTTTAGTTCCTATATTAATAATTTTATAAGAAGTTATATCTAAACCATTACTTTTTGCTTGTCTAATAAATTGTAATGTTTTAGCGTATCCATTATTGTTAGAAGCATCTATTTCTACAACTAATCCTTTATTTCTTTTTCCTTGAATTGGTTCATCTCTTGTTAGTTCACTAATAGTAAAACCATCGCTTCTAGAAACATTATAGCTTGCATATTTGTATGTAACATCTTTTTTAGTTCAACCAGGATAAACACCATTTCTAACATCTTCAGGTGAACGACTTCATTGACTTGAATAACCAAAAACTCTTTTTTCAGAATTGTCTCTTTTTCTTGTTGCTACCACTCCATTAATTAAAGGATCAAAAGCATATGAATTAATTTGTCCGTTTGCATCTATATAAACATTTCTGTTTTCTGGATTTATAACATAACCTTTTCCAAGTAAATCATCAACAGCATCTGATGTTTTAGTAAATTTATTTGGATCGATATAAGCTAAAATTCTTGCATATTTTTCATTTTTATCTGTAAGTTTTTTAAGTTCTGGATATTTTTTTTGTCCTTCTTCTGTTAAAAATTCTTTAACTTTATCCCCATTTTCTATTAATAATCTAAATTTATCAAAAAGAACTTCGTAATAACTGATATTTTGTCTAATATAATCTGATATTTTAAATAAATCAGTATTTTCTGTTTTAAGCATTGCTCTTTCATTTTCATTAAAAGTTCTTGTCAATGCTTTAATTGCGCTTTTAGCATTTACTGATTTCAATTCAGATGTAACTTCTACAGAATCTATTTTAGGGGTAATATCGGATACATAAGGAATTCTGTTAGTTATTTTTTTATCAATATCATCTTTATGTAAAACTCTTTCTCTCGGTCTTGTAACATGAGCAACAATGTCTGTATTTTCAAAATGAATAATTTCAATATTTTTATCATTTGGATTTGGTTTTACTGGTTCGGGTTTTGGTGTTTCTATGGGTTTTTCTACTGGTTTAGGTTGTATAGTGGGTTCTTCGATTATAACAGGAACTTCTGGTTCAGCTTTTGGTTTTTCTATAGGTTTTTCAGGTGTTTTTAGTTCTTCTGGAACAATTGCAGGAGGTTTTTGTTCATCTTCTTTAGGTGTTTCTGGAACCACTTTATTATTAATATTAATATCTAAAATTTTTGGCTTTTCAATTTCTGTTTCATCTGGTTTAATAGGTTCTGGCTCTGGTTCTGGTTGCTTTTCTGGGGGTGGAGGTGTTTCTTTTTTAGGCGGGGAAACTAAAATATCTTCTTTTTTAGGTTCATCTTTATTTACATTTTTCTCTTTATCTTTTTCCTTTTCTGAATCATTGTCTGGGGAAGCGACATTTGATTTTTCATTTTCTTTTTTAATTTCTTTAATTTTTTGATTATTATCTCTATGAGAAAAAATTCCATCTTTAAAATCAAGATTGGTGCCTGTATTAAGAGAAACTATATTGTCTTTTAATAACTTAGATTTTTCTTTTGCATTAGCAGAATCAGTTGTTGCAGCAAAATATAAACCAGATCCAACAAGTGGAAGAGTGATTGAAGTTGTTAAAATAGCAATTGTTTTTTTAACTTTTGCTTGTTTTAAAAAATTTCTCATTTTTGCCCCCTAAATATGAAAAATATTCTAAATAACCTTTATTTATATTTAATTTTACTACTGTTTTTTTTTTTTTTTGTTAAAAAAGATAAAAATTATTAATAATTATATTTTTTTACTGTTTTTTTAGTTAAATAAAGAAAAAAATCTTTCCTTATTATAGAAAAGATTTAAAATTTAATACTTAGTATGTGAATTCAGTAATTTTGTCATTTTCAACAATTACGAATTTATCACCTTTATTTGCACCATATGGTTTTAAAGCTTCTTTTGCTTTAGAAGGGTTATTTTTGATTTCTTTAAATAATTTAATTGAATCTAATGATGTAAATACTGAAGATGTAACTCCAAATCCACCAATCATTTTTTCATTATCTAAAATACCAATAATTGCTGTATTTGGTCTAAATTTAGCAACCATTTTTAATAATTCACCTGTTCTTGATAAAACAATTGCATATCTAATGTCTTTTTCAGCAGTTAAGTGAGCTAATTTATGAGCAATTTCTGCTCTTTTTCCTGAAGAAGCTTTAGCAATTGTTGCTAATTGAACTCTGTAGAATAATTTATTATAAAATTCTTTTTCTGCTCTTTTGTTAATTGTAGACATAACTTGAACTGATTCTAAAGGATAATTTCCTTGTGCTGATTCACCAGATAACATAGTAGCATCTGCTCCAAGTTCAGTTGCTCAATAAACGTCTGTTACTTCTGCTCTTGTAGGTTGTGGTGAATTTTCCATTGAATCTAACATTTGGGTTGCAACAATAACTGGTTTACCAGCTAATCTACATTTTCTAATAATATTTTTTTCATGATATGGAACATCTTGATAAGGAATTTCTAAACCTAAATCTCCTCTAGCGATCATAATTCCATCTGATTCAGCAATAATTTCATCAATTCTTTCAATACCTACGTGTGATTCAATTTTTGAAATAATTTGAATGTGAGAACCACCATTATCATTTAATAATTTTCTCAATTCTTGTACGTTTGCTGCTGAGTTAACAAAAGATGCTGCTATGTAGTTTACACCTTTTTCAATACCAAATTTAACATCATTTATATCTTTTTCAGCTAAGAATGGTAATGAAAATTCAACACCTGGTAAATTAATTCTTTTATTTGATTTTAATTTGTGAGTGTTAACCATTTTAACAACAACTCTTCCTGGTTTAACAGTTTTAACAACTGATTGCAGTTTACCATCATCAAATAGAACTCTGTCACCTGCTTTTAAATCTTTATCCATTTCATATGAAACAGAAAATTGTTTTGCAGTTCCTTCAAAGTTTTTAAAATCATTTGCATTTGTTAAAATTGTTACTTCTGAATTCGCCTCAATAACTTGAGCTCCATCTTTCATTTTTCCAACTCTAATTTCTGGACCTTTTGTATCAAGTAAAATAGAAACTGGAATGTTTAACTCTTTAGTTATTTTTTTAGCATTTTCAAATTTTGCATTTTGTTCTTCAAAATCACCATGTGAAAAGTTTGCTCTAATTGTAGTAACTCCATTTTCAACAAGTTTTTTTAATAATTTATAGTCCTGAGTAGAAGGACCGATTGTAGCGATCAATTTCGATCTTTTATCTGTAATACTCATTTTTCTCCCTTGATTAAATTAAAACATCTTCTACATTTTACTATTTTTTTATTATTTTTATAAAAAATAAACTTTTTTATTCGTTGTAAATTTCAATAGAAATTAAAGAAAAATGATCATTTAAATTAAAAAAGTTAAAAAAGAATTGAAAAATTTCTGTTTTTTGATTTTTTATATTTTTTTAATTTAAGTCTGTTTTAATGAAAAAAGTGCAAAAAAACCGCTTTTTAAAGCGGTTTCTTCGCTTAGATAGAGAATTTTTAAATATCTCTAAATACCCGCACCTTGGCGGCTTTTTCCAATACATAATAATTCTAACATATTTTTACAAAAAATTTAAAATTTGTTTTATTTTTTTATCAAATAAACTATTAAAAGTAGTTTGAAGACCATTTTTGGTAATAAAAATATCAAATCTATATGGTAAACCGAATAAATTTTTTATTTTAAGTAAATATTTTAAATCAGAATAAAAAATGATTTTATTTATTTTTTTAAAATTTTTTAAAAATTCATCTTCTAGTTCTAATAAATAAAAATATTGTAAATTTTTTTGGTGAGCAATATGGTTTCTTAATTTTTGCAAAAAATTAAAAAATGCAGTTATTTTTGCCATTGATCAATTTTTAGGAAAAATTAAATTTATAAAATTATTATTTTTTCCAAATTCGCTTACTATTTTAAATAAAGAAATTAAAGTTCCTAATTCAAATTTTTCTATATCTCTTCAAATATAATTGCAATCTTTATATTTTTTTATTTTTTCCATTAAAAATTTAAATTCCTTTATTTCAAATGCTTTTTGTTGTAGTTTATATAATAAATTTTTCTTTTCTTTTTTTTGTAGATTTAATTTATGTAATATATTGTTTATACATATATTATTATTTAAACATTTATAATTAAGTTCATATATCTCATTTTTACCATCAATAAAATATAAAAATTTATTTGTTTTAGTGTGATATTTAAAATAAATTTTTTTTCTTTCGTTTTCACTTATAATAAATTCAAAATTTTCTTTTGGCTTATAATTTTGCAAAAATATTTTTCAATTTTCGTCAACTTTTAATTTTTTTTCATCTTTATATATCTTCATACACATTGCTATATAATTGCTAATTTGACTTTTCAATTTTCCTTCTATTTCAAGAATTTTTTTAAATAATAAAATAGAAATTTTTTTATTATTTTCATTAATTTCTTTTAATAAATTAAATGAAAAATCTTCATAATATATATGTTTTTTCATTTTTGAATTAATAAATAATTGTTTAAAAATATTGTTTTTACTAATTTTATTTATAGATAAATTTTCTTTTCATTCATTTAAATTAAAATCTTCTGTTTTCTTTGCAAAAGCAATTTTATAAGGTGTTATAAATTGAATATAATTATTACTTTTTAAATACTCTTCAGCTGCCGTTTCATCTTCAATTTGCATTTTCTTTTCTTTTTTTAACCTTTGAACTTGTTGGTAGAAAGTTAAAAATACTTTTCTATTTGTTTCATTCATAATTTAATTATATTACTTTTAAATTTGTTTATTAAAAATCAGAAGCATAAACTTCTGATAAAAATAATATTTATATTTAGAATTAATTATTATTTAAAAGTTTAATATGAATTGTATTTTTATTAATTACTTCATTTTTAATTTCATTATTAGAGTTTGCACCTAAATAAATTGGTTTGATACCTAGTGCTATATCTAAAAAATTATTAAGACCATAAGATATTTTCTTCACATTTACAATTTCATATTCAAAATAATCTCTTGTTACAGGAGGATTATAAGTATCTTTTAAAATATTATAGCTATCATTTAAAAATCTAATTAAATTAGTTTTTTGCTCTAAATAAAGTAATTTTTCTTTGGAACTGCTTTTTTGATTAATTTCTTCTAGCATTTGATCAGCAGTTTCTTGTGTTGTGGATTTTATTCCATATCTTGCATTCATATTTTTATATTCACTTGAAGAAAATAATTGTGATTGCAATGATAAATAAGCAAATAAATCTTTAGAATTTTTATTTGTATATTGATTATAACCAGAAACTCATAATGGGGTTACTTGATTTGTATATTTATCTTCTGGTGAATGTTGATTAAATCAAAACATTAACTTATATTGCATCATCCCAAGTGGTGCATAACCAGTAGTTTTGTGTGGTTGATAAACATCTTCATCATCTTTATACTTTACAAAATATACTTTAAATTTATTTGTATCATAACTTGTAAGTACTTTATCAATATCTAAAAATTCAGCTAATTTTTGGTCATTTAGTTCAATAATAATTGAAGGTTTACCAAATGAAGAATCTAAATCATCTCTATTATTATATTTAGGATCGCTAAATGCTTCATCAAATTCTTTGGTTGATTTTCTTGAACCTTCTTTTGAAATTGATACTAAAGAATCAAATAAGTTTGTATTAGTTTTATTTTTATTAATTCAAGTTTGTGAATATAAATTACTTATATTTAATGTTTTGGATTTTGACTGTTCTGTACCACTTACTAATTTAAAAGTTAAGGTTAAAGTTCCATTTAATTCATCTTGGTTACTAAAACTATTTTCATCAAACTCAAAAGTAATATTATCATCGAATTTATTGATAGAAAGATTTGATAAATCAAAAAATTTAAATAAATCTTTTTCTTTCAATAATTCTGCTTTAATACCAGAAGTTCATCAATGCTTTTTTAACTCAAGTCTTTGAATTTGATCAATGAAACTATTTAATTGATCACTAGTTAATTGGTTTTTATTTACTTTTGTTTCAATTATTTTAAAAGAGTTATTATCAACTTGATTAATATGAATATTTCCTATTCCTAATATTTTATATGATGCTCCAAAATCTAAATTTGAACTAAAAACATCTAGTTGATTTGTTTGTTTATTTCATTGACTTTGTAAATTTATATAAGTATTTGTTAAACCATTTTTTTCCACTACAACCATAGGATTTTGTTTAAAAATAAAGGGATTTTCTTTATTATCATTATTTAGAGATAAACTGATTTTATGTTCATAGTTATGTTTGTCAAATAAATAATTTATAGAATTAATTATATTATTTTTTTCTTTTGCAATTTCCACTTGTATTTCATTTGTACCTTTATTAATTGCAGAAACAAAAATTGGTTTATTGTTTAAAGTAACTTTAGAAACTTTAAAATTTCCGCTTGGCATTTGAGTTAAATTTAATGTTCCTGCATAATTATTATTATTGGTTTTAGTTAAAGGTATAACTCATAAACCACCATAATCACTTTCTATTGTTGCCTGAACATTTTCATTGCTTTGTTCTGTTAAATCTAATGATATATTTAAATTATTATTACTACTATTTAAATTAACATTTTGATATTTAATTCTATTGATATGGGTATCAATTGTAAATTCTTTTCCTTCTTTTAAAGTAAAATCCACAGTACCATAGTTATCACTTTCAATTTCTTTTACTAATTGAAAAGACTTTAATAAATAATTTTTATTAGGACGTAAATCATAATATAATGAATCACCATCAGATTCTGGATCTTCACTTAGTTGAATTCTAACATTATCAAGAGTTAATTGAGTTTTACTATTGTCTTTGAATGTTGATGTAAAGTAAAGTTTTGTATCTTCATTTGTTTCTTGATCTCTTAAAGTTGCAACAAAGAAATATTGTTGTCTTTTAAGTGGAAACATATCAATTATTCCAAAATTTAATGAAAGCACATCTGAAAGATTTTCATTAATTTTATCTTCTATTTTATAATCTAAATTATTTAAAATTACAGGTCTAGTTCACTCTTTAGTTGTAAAATTATATTCATTATTTCTAGTTGGTAAAGTTAATACACGTCCATTTAACATAACATTAGAAAGTGTATATGTTGTATGAAAATCTAAATTATCTACATTAATTTCCACAAAATTATTATCGAGATTATAATCATTTGATTTAGTTGAATTTCTATTAGTAAATTCTAAGTCAAATTCATGATGATTAGAATCTACTAACTCATGTTCATTAAATTCAATTCTAACAGTTGCTGATGTTTCAGTTACATTTTTAAATATTACATTGCTTATTGTAAAGGTATCTTCACTAACATCTTTAGATGTATTAAAACTTATTTTATTTTCTTCACTTAAAACAGCATTTTCGCTATTTAAAGTAAGTTCATTTAATTTATAATTTGTTTGTGGATTTAAATTTTCAAGAGTTAATAATAAATGATTATTTGCTAAATGTTTGAAATTAGATATTGTTATTGTTGTTGTAGCATTTGCTAAAAATTTTGCAGATAAATGACTTAATTTTTCATTAGTTAACTCTTTATTTAAAGTTAACTCAAGAACTGCAGAATTTTTAGTTTTTGAAACTAATTTAACACTTTCTAGCACTAATTCGTTTGTAGTAGTTCTAAAACTTTTATTAGTTGACTTGATGTTTAAATCTTTATTATTATATTTAATTTTATTAATAGCATATACAGTATTTGGATTTAAATTTTCTAAATGAAAATTATAGGAATTTGTTTGGGAATTAAAAGTAACTAAAATTGATTCATTATAATCACTTACTTCAACAGTAAAAAGATTAGGTTCAATATTTTCATTATTATTTAAGTTAAAAGAAATATCTAAACTATTGTTTGAAATGTTAGTTGCTTCTAAAGTTTCTACTTCATAAACTTTCTGTTCTGCTGCTTTTTTAGTTGTAAAATTAAAATCTTTATTAATAGTTTCAATTATTTTATCATTGAATCTAATATTATAAAATTTATATAAAGTTTGAGAACTTAAGTTTGAAAGTTCAAAAGTTATAATAGTTTTATTATCTTTTTTTTCTAAATTTGAAGCAACAAATTCTATATCATTAAAAGTGATTTTAAATTTTTCTTTATTATCAAATTTAGAATCATTAGAATTTATTGTTGCTTGAATTTTAGCATTTGTTTGATTCAATTCCAGTAATGAAATTGTTGCATTTTCTGTATTTTTCTGTATATTTGATAAATTATTTGATTTTTTTAAACCAAAAACAAGTCCTAATGAAGTTGCTGTTACTACTGTAGCAGCACCACCTAATATTATTAAAATTTTTTGTATCTTTTTATTTTTCATAAACACCTTTCTAAATACTTTAAATTTAAATTTTTAATTCTTACTTTATTATTATAAAACAATTTTATTTGGATTATTACTTTTTATTAAGATAATAAATTAAATATTAAAAATCATTATTTGAAAATGTATCTATATTAACTATTTAAAACTACAAAAATATATGTAATTATTTCATTAAATTAACTTATTTTTAAAATTCTAAAAATAAACACTAAATTTCTTAATTATACTAACACTTGAGAACAGGACGTTTTTGAGAATTTATACGAAAAATCTTCAGAAAAAAATAATTTAAAGTTTGGTTTAAGTCATTTTATTTCCGTTGCATCAAGTACTTATAAAACAGATATTAAAATTGATAATTTACAAACAATTTCTAATTACAATGTTTTTAGAAAAGGTGATATTGCTTTTGAAGGTCATACCAATTCAAAATATCCTTTTGGTAGATTTGTTGAAAATACAGTAGGAAACGGGATAATTTCAAATATTTTTAGTGTTTTTAGACCAAAAACAAAATATGATTCAGAATATTGGAAATATGCAATAAATAATAATTCTATAATGTTAAAAGCTTTAAAAAATTCTTCAAAATCAGGAATTATGATGAATTCTTTAGATATTAAGGAATTGAATAAACAAATTATTGTTTTTCCTTTTTTAAGTGAACAAACAAAAATAGCAAAATTACTTTTATCTTTAGATTCAGTCCTTTCACTTCACAAGCGTAAGTGCATTTTATTGAAAAACATTAGAAAATCGCTATTTTACAAGATGTTTCCATCTCAAAATTCCGTAATTTCTCCTTTAAAAGTCCAAAAAGTGACTCACACTTGAGAACAGGACGTTATGGGGAATATATATGCTTTTGGAAAGACAGGCGGA
>NZ_JBTGVE010000014.1:0-25214 GCF_054343415.1 Mycoplasma sp. AC157
TATTAAATATGCGAAAAAAAATAAAAAAATCCCGTCAACTGGGAAAGACGGGATATAAAGGAGAATTTATGAAAAAAAGATTTAAATCAGTTTTATTATTAGGTTTACCAACATTAACAACCGTTTTTGCAGTTGTTTCATGTTCTAATCCTGCTAAAACTACTAAAGAAACTAATCAATCATTAGATTATACAACTTATGGAATTACTAAAGCAAACCAAGTAAAAGAAAGAGTATTAGAATTCCCTGCTGCAAGAGGTGAAAATAGAATGGATGAAAACGGAGTTTTCTCATTCCACTTACATAATACACCAGTACAAGGTGTTTCAGGAGAGTGAACAGCTTTTGCAACAGAAGTAAAATCATTAACTGATAACACTCTTGTAAAAGGCGCAAATGGAAAACCAGTAGTAAAAAAAGCTATGGCTATGGCAAAAGAAGTAGATGCTTCCAAAGATTTTCCATTAGTATTTTCATGAACGGGTGATAATAAACTTACAGAAGGAAAATTTTATACATTCATTTTTTGAAAAAATGATGGAACAGAAAAAATTACTTTCAAAAATGATTTTATTAAAGAAAATAAAGATATTTTCCCTGCAACTTCAATTAAAACAATTACTAACTTGTCAATTGATTTTACTGCACCAGAATATGGAGTAACTAAACTTACAACAAGCACTATAAAAGAAAGACAATTACAATTCCCGGCTGCTAGAAGTGAAAACGTATTAGATGCAAATGGTATATTTACTTTTAAATTACATAATACACCAGTACAAGGTGTTAAAGGAGAATGATTAGCATTTGCAACAGAAGTAACTTCATTACATGATAATACTTTAGTAAGAGATGCTAATGGAAAACCAATAGTTAAAAAAACTATGGCTATGGCAAAAGCTAATGCAGATGTAGTTAATGAAAACGCTTTAGAATTTTCATGAACAGGTGATAATAAACTTACAGAAGGAAAATTCTATACATTTATTTTCTTTGCTAAAGATGGAACTGAAAAAATAGTATTTAAACCAGAATTTATAGTTGAAAGCAAAGACACATTTGAAGCGATAAAAGGAACTTCTACAAGAAAATCAAATTCCACTGAAACAATGCATTCAATGGATAAATCAAATATGATGATGAATGATTCTAGTGATAAAACACCAAAACAAAATCCTAATACTTCAAAAGATATGATGCACTCTGATTCTAACAGTATGGAAAAAAATAAAACCACATCAGATAATTCAATGATGATGAATGGTGACCAACACCAAGATTCACCACAACCAATGAAAAATTCATAATATTTATAATTTAAATTTTATGAATTAATTCATTTTTTTGTTTTAAAATAAGAGTTTTTATGCACTTTTTTACTTTTTTTCTTGAAAAATGTAAAAATTGTATTATAATTATTATGTAATAACTAAAAAGTTATTACAATATAGTAAATGCACATTATTAAAAAAACAAATCTAGAATACCCTTTTTAGGGTATTTTTTATCTTGTATATACAAAATAAAAGGAGAAAAATGAAAAAAAATTTAAAATTATTCTCTAATTTTAGTAATTTAATAGCAATATTTATAACTAGTAATAGAAAAAATAAAATTAAAATTGATAATTTAGGTTAATATGAAATTATATGTTTTAATCCCTTTAGCTGTAATCTTTTTTGTTGTTACTTTTTTAATATTGTTATTTGTATATCCTATTTTAATAAGAAAATATTGTGCTAAAATTAGAACATTAATACAAGATAATTATTTTTCTCTTAAAACTTTAGTTACAAATAAAGAAAAAATAGAAAAAAATATTTACTTTAAATTTAATCGTTATAATACACGATCATATATTGGATTGCTTCCTATTTGATATTTTTTGTTTTTGATTATATTTTCTGCAATTTTAAAGGTTTTAGAAGTTGAAGATAGTTTTTACTTTTCATTTACTTGAAAAGTTATATGAATATCATTTATAATTATTTTTTCATTAACTTTGATTTTAGAAATTTTGATATTTATTTTTATTTATAGTTTGATACAATATACAAGAAAAATTGTTATCTTCAATGAAATAATTCTTACTAAAAAGAAAATTTTTAGAAAAGAATTCATTTTTGTTGATGAATATGAAAAATTACCTCAGAAAAAACAAAATCCAAATTATTTAATATTTTTTAAAATGGATTTAAAAACAGAAAATTTTTATAGAGATTTCATCAAACATTTTTCCAAACCAAAAACTGTAAATGACTTTAAAGAAATTTTTAGTCAAATCGAAATTCAATATAAATCAAGAAATGACAATTTTTATTTACCATTTATTGATGAAATTATTTATGATATACATTTTAAAAAAGATTTTCCAAATGTAAAAAAATTTTTAAAATGAGCTTCAAAAATAAAATAATTAAATATCTTGTATTTTCCCTAAGATATTTTTTATTTATGTGATAGAATAATTATGTATGGGGGTGTACTGGCTTCGACATATATAAGTAATATTAAAACTCAGTAGTGTAGTAGACTATAATTACTTCTAGGCTTTTCTAAATGGAAAAGAAAATAAAAAATCAGAAGTAACATTTAACATGTTAGCTTCTGCAAATTCAAATCTAATTTTTGCTTAATTAAAAATTAGTTAAAAAATAAGATTTTCCTTTGATTTTATTTTTTAAGTTTTTTAAAAGGATATTTAGATAGATTTAACTAAAATCTAAAGAAATTTATAGTTAAATAAATTAGATTCTTTTTGTTAGTTTTAGACTAATTTATTATAAAAACTAAATAAACTGTAAACTTTTAATAAAGCTTATGTGTGGACCCGGGTTCAACTCCCGGCATCTCCACCATTTTTTATTTTTTTATTTCAAGCATTTTTTCATATTTAATACTTGTATCATAATAAAAAGCATTGTTGTCTTCAGGATTATTACTATCACTAACTCTATAATAAATTGTATTTGTTTTTGAATCATAACTTAAAAAATGATAGTATTGTTTTTTATAACCGCAAGATAGGCTGTTTTCTTCATCATAATGAGATTTTCAACTGAAAATTTCATTAAAAGTTTTTTTAATTTCTAATTCATTCATAACAAAATCATTATAACACTTAAAAAATAAAAAAATTAAAAAATGAACTTTAAAAAGAAAAAAATCCATTTTTTTGAAGTTTTTTAATTTAAAGTATAAAAAATAGGACTAAATCCTATTTATATTTATGAATTTTATATAGTTTTTACTAATTTTTCTTTAGATAAATCAATTCCATCTGTTTTATTTCTTTGAATATGATAAATTTCAATAGGAACATTACTATTAGTATGAATTCCTTTTTTTTGCTCTCTTATAAAATGAACAATATCTTTTTCTATATCTTCCAGAGAATGTCCTTGAGCAATTACTTCTTTTGTAGATTTTAAAATGGCTTTATATTGATACATATTTACCTCTTTCTTTAATATCTATACAATAAAATTATAAAACTTTTTACAGTAATTTTTAAAAATATAATTAAAAATAACTATACAAATATAAAAAAATAAGTTTTTTTAATTTTTATATAAAAAACCATAATAAAAATCAAAAAATTTATTATAATTTAAAATAAATTATTACATACATATTTAATTCAATAAAATAAGGAGATAAAATGGCTGGACATTCAAAATGAGCTAATATTAAACATAGAAAAGGTGCTCAAGATGCAATAAGAGGAAAAATTTTTGCTAAATTTTCGAAAGAAATAATGGTTGCTGCAGCTAAAGGTGGTGGAGATATAGATACAAATCCAGCTTTAAGATTAGTAGTTTCTAAAGCAAGAGCAAAATCAATGCCTAAAGCTAATATTGAAAAGGCAATTGCAAAAGCAACAGGTGCTTCAAAAGAAGGCATTGATTTTAAAGAAGTTATTTATTCAGGAACTTTAGCAGGTGGTGTAACATTTTTGGTTATTTGTTTAACAGATAATATGAACCGTATTACAGCAAATATTCAAGCACTATTTAAAAAAGCAGGAGGGCAAGTTGGAAAACAAGGTTCTATCCCTTATGTTTTTGATCAAAAAGGTGTTTTAGAAATTGAAAAAAATCTTGCAAATGAAGAAGAATTGATGTTATTTTCTTTAGAAAATGGAGCAGAAGACTTTAAATCAGAAAATGAATATTATGAAATTTATTGTGAACCATCAAAATTTTTAAGTTTAAAAACAGCATTGGATAAACAATACAATTTTGAATATAAAACTGCAGAAGTAACTTATATCCCAAATCAAGAGGTTCAATTAGATGAAGAAAAAACAAAAAAATTATTAGAACATATTGAAAAATTTGAAGACGATGATGACATCCAAGAAGTATTTCATAATATGGATTTATCTGTTCTTTCTGAAGAAGAGTAAAAAATGAAATCAATATCTAGTAAAAAATCAAGAAAGCAATATAGAATTGAGTTAATTTCTGTAATTTATTCTTATGAGTTACAAGATCTTGTAATTGAAAGTAATCGAATTTTTGAGAGTAAAGATTTAAATAAGCAACAAATACAAACATTAGAATTAATAGAAAAACAGTATTTTTTCCATAAAAAAATTATTAGTTCATTTTTTAAAGAAAATGTATTATGAAATAATGTAAAACCTTTAATTAGAGCAATTTTATTGATGGGTGCTTTTGAATTAATGTATTTGGATAAAAGAATAGTAATTAATGAATTCGTAGAAATAACAAAGGATTTTACTTTAGAAGAAGATACAGATTATAAATTTGTGAATGCTATTTTAGATAAAGTAAGTAAAGAATATGAAAAACAATTTAAAATTGAAAAAAATTAATTCTTTAATTAAAAAAAATAATTATGAAAAAGAATATAAATACATTTTTAGTAATAAAAAAATGTATTTTTTAATTACAAAGTTAGCTTTAATATTTAATTTAAAAATTGATATAAAAGAGATTTATGAACAAGAAATTTCATTGATTAAAAAGTTTAATTCAGAATCTTTTATATGGATATCAGAACAAATACTTAATACAGATGAAGTTTTATGTAAAATAGATAATAAAAAAATTTCTACTTATTTGTCTAATTTCCTTTATTTTCGTGTAAAAATAGATCACAATAATATTTTTGAGTTTGAAAAAGAAAGTAGAAAAAAATTTAATTTTTTTGCAAATGAATTAATGGAGTCGACTTGCAATTTTAACTATTATATAACTAAAATTTTAGAGGTAGCAAAATAAAAATGTCTAAATTAACTCTTTTACAACTTTTAGAACAAAAAAATCTTAAAAACGCTGAAACTCTTATTAGGATGGGTAAAGTCAAAGTTAATGGTGAAATTATTTTTATTCCAAGTACTAAAATTTCTTTTGAAAAAGATAAAGTAGAAGTTTTTGAAGAAAAAAAAGAATGAGTTTCTAGAGGGGCTTATAAATTGCTAGAAGCTATTAAACTTTTTAATTTAAATTTTCAAGATAAAACAGTTTTAGATATTGGTTCTTCAACTGGTGGATTTACAGAAGTTAGTTTAAAACATGGTGCAAAAAAAGTTTATTCATTGGATTCTGGAACAAACCAACTTGACTACTCATTAAGAACGAATACAAAGGTAATTCCTTTAGAAAAGACAAATTTAAAGTCAATTTCATTTGAACTTTTTAAAGAAAAAATGGATATCATAGTTTGTGATGTTTCTTTTATAAGTTTAAAAGAAGTGTTTAAGGTAATAAAAGAAATCGTGACATTAAATACAGATATTATGTTATTGATAAAACCACAATTTGAAGCAAGTAGTAAATATGTGGAAAAAGGTGGTTATGTTGACGAAAAGTATCATCAATTTTTAATAAATAGAGTTGTTGAATACGGAAAAGATAATGGTTTTGAACTTATAAAAATTTTCAAATCGCCAATTTTAGGCAATAAATCTAAAAATATAGAATATATAACTTTATTTAAAAGGAGTCAATATGAATAACTACAAAAAATTATTTCCTATGTTATCAAAAATAACATATTTTGATAATGCAGCTTTAGCTCAAAAACCTTTATCAGTAATAGAAGCGGGTGTAGATTTTTATTCAAATTACTCAATAAGTACTAGAACATCAGATTCAAAAATAGGAATCCAGGTTTTAAAAAAAGTGGAAACTGTTAGAAAAAAAATTGCCAAACTTATAGATGCTAAAAAAGATGAAATTATTTTTACATCAGGAACAACTGAATCGATTAATGTATTTGCATTAATGTCTAAACAACTTTTAAAAGCAAATGATGAAATCCTTTTATCATTTTATAATCATTCTTCTAATATAGTTCCTTGAATCGAAATAGCTAAAGAGTTAAATTTAAAAGTAAAATATTCAAAAAACCTTTTAGAAGATATTAATAAAAATACTAAAATTATTTGCTATTCTCAAGTTACAAATAACATAAACCAAAATTTTAATTCTACTGAAATTTATAAAAAAGCAAAAGAAGTAAAAGCAATAGTGTTCAATGATGCTGCTCAAGCAATTGCTCATGACAAAGTTTCTTTTAAAAATTCAGATATAGTAGTTTTTAGTGCAAATAAAATGTATGGACCTACAGGTTTAGGAGTTTTAGCAATAAAAAGTAAAATTTTAAATAAAATTAACCCTGTTATTTTTGGTGGTGGAGCAGTTGAAAAAATAGATAAATCTAATAATTGAACTCGAAAAAGCGGAATTAGTGCTTTTGAACCAGGAACTATGAATTTAGCGGCAATTTGACAATTAGATAAAGCAATTGATTTAATTAACGAAGTTTCAATTGAAAAAATTCATAATTTAAATTTAGAAGTAGCTAATTATTTATATGACCAATTATCAACAATTGAAGGTATAAATATATCATCTAAAAGGGGTGATTTTATAACTTTATTTAACATAAAACAATATGCACCACAAGATATAGCTTCTTATTTAGGTCATAAAGATATATATGTTAGAAGCGGAAATTTTTGTTCAAAACTTCTTTCTGAAGTAGAAAATGAAAATAATTATGTAAGAATTTCTGTAGCTTTTTATAATGATAAAACAGATGTAGATAAATTAGTACAAGCACTAAAAGAAGGAGGAGACTTTTTAAGTTTTATATAAAATGGACGCAAATCAAAAAAGAAAATTAATAATGGATCATTACTCTAATGCAAAAAATAAAGTTGCAGAATTACCAAACTGAAATAATAATTATTTACATAGTTCTAATTGTGTTGATGAAATTTGATTAGCACTTAATTTACAAGAAAATACAGTAATAGATGCTAAATTTAAAGGTATAGGCTGTGCAGTTTTTTTATCTTCAGCAGATATTTTTCTTGACATTATAAAAAACAAAACAATTATAGAAATTAAAGAAATCATCGAAATTTATAAAAGTTTAATAAATCAAAAGAAAAATGTTGATAATTTAGAAAAAATAGGAAATTTAGTGGCGTTTAATGATGTTAAAACTCACTTAAATAGGCTAGAATGTGCTTCAATGATTTATAAAGTAGTGCTAGATAATATTGAATCATGAGTAAATAAAGGAAAATAAACAAAAGAAAGAAACTTAATTTAACTTCTTTCTTTTTATATTGAAAAAATTTGGTAAAATTTAATATATAAAATTTAAAAAATAAAAAAGCACTATAATGAATTCATTTGGGTGTGCTTGAGAAAAGTGCCAAATGTTCGAAATTATAGGAAGAATAACAAATAAAAAGAGGAAAAAATGTCAGAAAAAAAAGAAATGCATCACAATGCAAAAGAAACACATTCTCAATCAAATGAAAGAGAAATTGTTTCAAAACAAAAATTATTAGAAGCTGGAACTTATTTTGGTCACAAAGCTTCACAATGAAATCCTAAAATGAAACCATACATTCATACAAAAAAATTAGGAACACATATTATTGATATCTTAAAAACTCAAAGAGCTTTAGAATTTGCTTACAAATTAGTTTATAAAGCAGCACAAAAAGGAGCTTCATTTATTTTTGTTGGAACAAAAAGACAAGCTAAAAAAGCAGTTGAAGAGCAAGCTTTAAGAACAAATTCAATTTATGTTTCTGAAAGATGATTAGGTGGAACTATTACAAATAATAGAACTATTTTTTCAAGAGTTAGACAAATGGAAGACTTAGAAAAATTAGCAGAAACTAACTTTGAAGGTTACACTAAAAAAGAAGGAGTTTTAAAAACTAAAGAACTTCAAAAATTACACAAAAATCTTCAAGGGATTAGGGAGATGAAAAGACTTCCAGATGTAATGATTATTGCTGATCCTAAAAATGATTTAATTGCTATTAAAGAAGCAAAAAGAAAAGGAATTAAAGTTATTGGTATTTTAGATACAGACGCAGATCCAGAATGAGTAGATTTTGGAATTCCTGCAAACGACGATTCTGTAAAATCAATTACATTAATTTTAACAATTTTAGCAGATGCTATTGTTGCTGCTAAAAATGGAAAACAATTATTTGCATATCAAGAAGATGAAAAAGTTATTTTACCTGAAGATCCAGAAAAAGAAAAAAGAGAATTTCAAAGAAGAAATAACTTCAAAGAAAATGCAAATAAAGTAGAAAAAGTTGAAAAGGAGTAAATAATGGAAAAAGTTAATACAATGGCTCTTATAAAAGAGTTAAGAGAAAGAACAGATGCTCCTATGGTGGATTGTAAAAAAGCTTTAGAAGCTTCAAGTTGAAGTGTTGAAAAAGCAATTTTATGATTACAAGAAAACGGAAAAGCTAAAGCAGCTAAAAAAGCAGGAAGAATTGCTGCAGAAGGTTTAGTATCAGTAGCAACAAATGGAAAAGCTGCTGTAGTTTTTGAAGTAAATTCAGAAACAGACTTTGTTGCACAAAATAAGCAATTTATTGATTTAGTTAATAAAATAGGTCAAGTGCTTTTAAAAGGGGATTTTTCTTCTAATGAAGAAGCAACTCATTTAAAAGATGAAAACGGAAAAACAATTGAAGAGTTATGTGTTGATGCAACTGCAACAATTGGTGAAAAAATTGCTTTTAGAAGAGCTAAAAAATTATCTGCATCTGAATCACAAAGAATTGGTTCATACATTCATACAAACGGAAGAGTTGCATCATTAGTTTTAATTAACGGAGAAAATGAAGAAGCTGCTAAAAATGTTTCAATGCACGTTGCTGCTATGAATCCAGAGTATGCTCTTGTTTCACAAGTTCCAAGTTCTGAAGTTGATAAATTAACTAAAGAATTTACTTTAGAAATTGAAAATGATCCAAAAAATTCTAAAAAACCAGAGAACATTAAACAAATGATGATTAATGGTAAAGTTGAAAAAGAACTTGCTAAAATTGTTTTAGAATTACAAGAATTTGTAATGGACAGCAGTTTTAAAGTTAAATCATATTTAGATTCTAAAAAATCTTCTTTACTAGAAATAGTTCGTTTTGAAGTTGGGGAAGGTATTGAAAAACAAGAAACTGATTTTGCTGCTGAAGTAGCTGCACAAGTAGCTGAAGCAGCAAAAAAATAATATTTTAAAAAATTAGGACAAAAATATTTCCTAATTTTTTATTAATAAATTTAAAAAAAGGATTTTATAAATAAAATGGAAATTGACAAAAGAATAAAAAAAGTGTTATACACAAGAGAACATCTTGAAAAAACAATAAAGGAATTAGCTAACTGAGTTAATGAAACATATAAAGAGTCCAAGGATTTAGTTATTATAGGTTTACTAAAAGGTTCATTACCTTTTCTTGCTCAATTAATTAAAGATATAAAAGTTGATCATATTATTGATTTTATGACTTTATCTTCATATGCAGGTGGGCAACAATCAACTGGATCTGTAAAAATAATTATGGATTTAGCTCATGATATTGTTGGGAAAGATGTTCTAATTACAGAAGATATCATTGATTCAGGGATAACAATTGAAAAAGTTGTGGAATTATTAAAAGCTAAAAAACCAAAAAGTTTAAGAGTTTTAACTTTATTGAATAAACCAAGCGGAAGACAAACAAATTATAATCCAGATAAATTTGGTATTGAAGTTCCTAATGAATTTTTAGTTGGTTTTGGGTTGGATGTAAAGGAAAAAATGAGAAATTTACCATATATTGGAGTTTTTGATGAAAAAAGTTTTGATGATATGTAAATATTCTTATATAATTAAATAATATGAAAAAAATAGTAATTGTTGAGTCACCAAATAAAATTAAAACAATTCAAAAATATTTAGGAACGGATTATCAAGTTATGGCTTGTAATGGGCATATTTTTGAAATGAAAACAAGCGGTATTTACGGTTTAGGGATCGATTTTGAAAATTGAGAACCCATTTATAAAGAAGATATAAAGAAAAAAACTATTATTAAAGAATTGAAAAAAGCTGCAAAAGAATCTGATGAAGTTTTAATCGCAACTGACCCGGATCGTGAAGGAGAAGCGATTGGATATAATTTAGTTGAAGCATTGAATATTGAAAATAAATATCAAAGAATTAAATATAATGAAATCACAGAAGAAGCTATAAAAAACGCTATTAATAAACCTTTAATGATTGATCAAAATTTAATTAATTCACAAAAATCAAGAAGAATGCTCGATAGAATAATTGGTTTTAGATTATCCAACTTATTAACAAGAAAAATTCAAAATGCAAGAACAAACCCTTCAGCAGGAAGAGTTCAATCCATTGCACTTAAATTAGTTGTAGATCGTGAAGAAGAAATCAAAAAATTTATTCCAACTAAATACCACACAATAAAAGCAACATCAGATAATAATTTAGAGTTTAGTTTCTTTTATAAGGACAAGAAAGAATTTGAAAATTCTGAATGAATTAGTAATTTTAACATTAATAAAATAATGTCAGAATTAAAAGGTGATTTAGTTGTTAAAAATATAAAAATAACAAGAAAAGCAGATGCTAAAATTACACCTTTAAAACAATCTACTTTGTTTAAAAAAGCAGGTATGTCTTCTAAGTTAGTAACAAAAGTTTTACAAGAACTTTATGAAGGTATTGATGAAAGTGGTGGATTAATTTCTTATCCAAGAACAGATTCAACTAGATTAAGTCAAACATTTATAAATAACGCTAAAAGTTATGTAGAGAAAAAATACGGAAAAAACTATGTTTCTAATACTGTAAAAGGGATTTCTGGAGATCAAGATGCCCACGAAGCCATTAGACCTACAGATTGAACATTAACACCTGATATGGCTAAAGTTAAATTTAATTTAAATGATTCACAATATAAAATTTATAATTTAATTTATAACATTTCTTTACAAGCTGTTATGGAAACACCTATTAGAGAAATCGTTCGTTATGAATTCGAAAATAACGGACACTGATTTAAATTAAGTTCTTCCAAAGTAGTTTTTGATGGATATTTTTCTTTAATAGGTCGTGATAAAGATGATTTTATCCCTGATTTTAAGAAAGGTGAAATTGTAAAAGTTAACGAATACATTCCTTCTGAAAATCAAACAAACCCACCAAGCAGATATAATGAAGGTTCTTTAATTGAAGCTATGGATGAAATTAAAGTAGGAAGACCATCCACCTTTTCATCAACAGTTTCTGTTTTAAAAGATAGATTTTATGTTGAATCTAAAAATAATGCATTAATACCTACGGATTTTGGTTATGCTGCTTTAGAAGTTTTAAAAGATTCAGTTCCTAAAATTATTCAAGAAAAATACACTTCTTCTATTGAAGAAGAATTAAATGAAATTGCAGAAGGTAAAGAAGATTACAAATCTTTTATGAATACTTTCTGAAATGATTTTCAAGAAAAAATGGCTGATTCAGAACAAAATAATAAAAAAGTGCAAATTCCACTGGAATATACAGGGGAAAATTGTCCTGAGAATGAAGCACCTTTAATTTATCGTTATAATAAGAAAAACGGTCAAAGATTTATTGGATGTTCTTCATTTCCTGAATGTAAATTTATGAAACCTGATCCAGACGCTAAAAAGGTTTTTAGACGTAAAAAATAAACAAAAACACAGAATTTTTCTGTGTTTTATATTTTTGTTTTTTGAAATTTATATTTATGTTTAGTAATTTGACTAAATAAACTCTTATAAAATGCTTCGTTTATTATAACTCCAAAATATAACAAGTATGAAATATATAAACAAAATGTAGAAAGATATAAAAAAGTAGCTAATGTTCCAAACTTATCATAATTAATAAATTTTGCTGATGCTAGAAAACCAAAAATAATTGAAAATAAAGTTGAAGATAATGCACTAATAAAAGTTCCTGGCAAAATTTGTTTAAAGCTAATTTTAAATACAGGGCTTATTTTTAAAGTAATTAATCATGTAATATAAAAAAACATAAATAAAAATATAATTGAAATTAAATAAAAAGACAAATCATATAATCAAATTTCTTCAATTTTACTTTTTAATGAAATAAAAATTAAAGAAGAAACACTTAAAAATAAAGATAAAATTGTTGAAATTATTATTACAATTAATATTCCTTTTAAACGATTTAAAAAGATATTTCCCGTATTTTTGTGATTATAAATAACAGATTGACTAGATATAAATTTTGCATAACCTGATGACGCAATTCAAAGCGATGAAATTAATAATAAAATAAAAGTAGTTGTTTCTCAAGTTGTGCTTGAAAAAATATTAAGTGTTTTTGGAATTGAATTATTAATTCCTGGAATATAACGATTTAAAATTTGTTCTAATAAAAAATCTTTGAGATTTTCTAAATTATTTGAAAATCAACCAAAATTAATAGAAGAAATAATTGAAAAACTAATAATAAGAATAGGTATAAAGGAAACAAAAAGATAAAAAGCAAATCCAGGTGGTAAAAAAGCAAATTCCACAGAAGCTAACTTATTAATACTTCTAGACACTAGAGTTTTAACTTCATCTTTTCTAGTTTTTCAAGTTTTAGGTCTTATAGATATTTTTAATATTATTAAAATAAAGAAATTTAAAAGTCTTTTTATCAAAAATTTATTTTTCTTTTTTATTAATTTGTCTTTAAATCAATTATTGTTTTTCATTGCTAAATTATACTATTTAGTCTTATAAATTTATGAAAAATTGCTCTTTTTTCCTAAATTAGTTTTTTTTATTATTTTTTATTAAAAAAAAGAAAATTTAAATGGAGGGAAAAATGAATAATATATTAATTTATTTTGCAATAAAATACTCAGGAAATTTTATGGAAATTTATAATGCTTTAAAAACATTAGAAAAAGTACCAGAAGAAGAACTGGAAAAAATAGATGATTTGGTCAAAAGTAAAGAAATAAAAGCAATTACTATAATGGATGAAGAATATCCTGAATCTTTTAAAATATTAACAAATCCACCTTTTGTTATATTTTATGAAGGAAATATAGAACTTTTAAAAAGAGAATGAAAAATGACTTTAACAGGTGATTTTCATAATGAAAAAATAGATGAATTTCTTAATCAATCATTACCAGAGGTTATAAAAAGACATACATTAGTAACTTGTTATTATAAAAACTTAGACATGAAAATCAATGATTTTTATAAACTAAAACAAGGTGAAACTATTTATATTTCAGCAAATGGGTTAAATAATCCTTATTTTGCCAACAAAGTGGATTTGGATGAAAAGACTTTAATTATTTCTGAATATCCAAATAATGTCAATATTTCAAAAAATAAATTGAGAAACAGAAATAGACTGGTTGCAGCATTGAGTGATGCACTTATAATTTATTCTTCAAAAACTAAAAGTGGAATAATGAATTTGGTTAGCAATTTTCTTAATGTCGGAAAAGAAGTTTACTGTTTTCCTGGTGACTTTAGCGAAGAAGATGGAAACTCTAGTTTAATAAAACAAGGGGCTAATTTAATAACTTCTGTAAAGGATGTCTATGAATTTAAGGAGAAAGAATGTTAAAGTTATTTGCTAGCGATAGTGGTGAAGTAATAATTAACGAAATTGCTGAAAAAACAAGTTCAATTGGTTATATTGTTTTATCTGCATTTGCAGGACTTGTAGGTTTTTTATTGATGATTGCAGCGATTTATACTGGTATAAAAATCGTTTATTCTATTGGTGAAAAAAGAAAAGCTAATA
Organism: Mycoplasma sp. AC157; assembly: GCF_054343415.1. NCBI lineage: Bacteria > Bacillati > Mycoplasmatota > Mollicutes > Mycoplasmatales > Mycoplasmataceae > Mycoplasma > Mycoplasma sp. AC157. The sequence continues at coordinate 14,110 of NZ_JBTGVE010000014.1, forward strand.
TTGTACATTTTTTTATAATTTTAGTTATTTTTGTAGTTATAATCATAATTTTCGCTATTGGTGTAAATTTTGCAGTTGATATAAGTAAAAAAGCAGCTTCTGGAATATCATAATGCTAGATATAGTTGATAGAATTTTTTATTCTATTTTTTCATTTTTTTGGTTTGTTTTCATAACAATACCTTTTAAATTTTTATCTGTAATTACACAAGTTTTTAATTTTTTAAGCACGCCTTTAATTAATCTTTTATTTTTTGGCAAAGCTGCAGAGCAATTAAAGTATAGTGAGATTAAAATACCTATTGTTTTTAGTGCTTTTTTGATAATTAACAGCATTGTATTTATAGGAATTTTTATATCTGTTATTATTAAATTGTCATTCTCAAAGAAAAACGATAAAAATGTGAAAATTCTTAATCTTTTTAAGAATATAATACCTTCAATTTTATTAGTTTTTCTTATTCCACTTTTAAGTTTTATTGTTATTAATATATTTAATAGTATATTTAATATTTTGATTATAAGTTTTAATAGTAAAACTAATATAGCTAACAATATATTTTTAGCACTAAAACCAGAAGATATACAGGAAAGCATTTGAACAAAATTGACAAATAATAATTCTTATTCAGTTATTGATTTTGAAACTTATAAAAATCTTTCTGTTTCATCTTCACAATTGCTATTTTTTCCTGCAATAGTAGGTATTTCGTTAATAATTATTTTTATAAAAAGTGGTATAAATTTAGCTAATAAAACATTTCAATATTTCTTTTTATTTTTAATTTCTCCGTTTATCTTTTCAACAATTTTAATGGATGAAGGTAAGAAATTTTTATATTGAAAAAGAAGTTTCTTTTCAAAACTTATTTCTATTTTTGTTTATTTAGTGATTCTGAATATTTTTTCTTTTTATGCTATTTCTATAAATTCATGAATAACTGAAGTTAATAGTTTAAATTATTTTAGCAAAATGTTTATTTTAACTATTTTGTTAATAGGAGGTGCTATTTCTTGTAATAAGTTTTTAAAATATATTTCAATTTTAACAAATCAAGAATATAAAATAAAAGAAAATATAAAGGAAACTAATAGTGTTTTAAAAGAAATCAAAAATTTTATAAAAAATAAAGAAATAATTAAAAGTCAAAATGCAAATCTTAAAAATAATAAAACAGAGTTAACTAAATTTATTTCCATTGAAGAACTAAATTCAAAAAAAATATCTCTACAATTAGATGATATACATTTGAATAAAACATATAACGATATAACCACTAATTTGAAAGGAAAAAATGCTTCAACCTAAAAGTATCAAAAAAAATAAAATATTGATAGCAAGAAATTTTTATTTATCTGATTTAATATTTCTTTTTTCTGAAATTATAATTTCTTTTTTTATAGGTTGATATTCTGTTCCAGATATTTTAAAATATAAAAAAATAATTTCAATTTCTATTATTTTTGTTTTATCATTGCTTTTTGCTTCTTTATTAATTTATATTCCATCACATAATGCAAGAATTTGAGTTATTCTATGAAGAATTATAATGTTTTGGACAGAAAATAAGAATTTTAGTAAAAGTTCTAAAAAAACAAACACAAATTTTTTTGTAAATTTAGATGATATAAATGATGATGGTCAAATTAAACTTAAAAATTTAATAGAAAATAAATATAAGTTTATATCAGTCATAAAATTTGATGGTTTGAATATTTGAACAAGAAACACTGAAGAAAAGAAATATTTTTTAGATCAGTTTGTTAGTTTTTTTAACACAAGAGAAGAAAAAATTTCTTTTTTAAAAGCAAGAAAAAATATAAATTTTTCTATAAATATTGATGAAGAAAAAGATTTTAAATTTGTAAATCAAGAAGTAAATTCATATATTGATAATTGTAAAGAAGATATAAAAAACCTTCAGAATTTTGAATTTGAAGATGAATATTTTCTTATTATATTTTCTTCAAAAAAAGAAAGTATAAATGAAGAATTAAAATATATTAAAGACTTTTTTGATAAACAAGAAATATCTAATAATACACTAAATAAAGAAAATGTTATAAAATTTTTATTTTCTTTTTTTAATCCTTTTGAAAATCTTTTAAATGATTTTTATGAAATTAATAGTAAAGAAAAATTAATTGATTTGTTAAAACCTAAAAAATTAGTTTTTAAGAAAAATCATTTTTCTGTTAACTCTTTTCAAGGTAAAATTAGCACCATTAATGATTTAGCATTAAATTTAAATGTAGGATGAGCTGAAACATTTTTCAATTCTAATAATTCTTGAATTATTTGACATTTATCACCTATAGCTTCCGAAGATTATGAAAAAATAATAAACGCTGCTAATAATAAAGTGCTTACCAGTATGGCATTTAATAAAAAATCTCAATATAGAAGCAAAAAAGAGTTAAAAAATATTGAAGCACTTGATGAATTATCTTATCTTTTAAATGTGGAAAATTATAAGTTATTTAAGACATCAATGCTTTTTTTAAATATTAATAAAAATTTAAGTGAATTAAAAAATGATGTAAATTTAGTTTTAAATAATTCAATAAAAAAGGAGAAATCAATAATGAATAAATTAAATTTTAGACAAATAGATGCATATAAAACCTTTTCTTTTTTAAATAATGATCAATTAAAAGAAAATATAGAAATGGTTTCAAGAAATATTGCTTATGCTTGACCGTTTACATTTGAAAAAAATATTGATAAAAATTCGTTTCTACTTGGAAAAAATAAAAAGCAATCTATAATTTGAGATATTTGAAAAAGAAATTTTAATCATACAAATTCAAATTGTATTTTTTTCGGTACTTCTGGTAGTGGTAAAACTACTACAATAAAAAAGATTATTTTAGATAATTATCTCAAAAATAATAGTTCAGTTATAATAATTGATCCACAAAGAGAATATCAAAATTTTAAAAATATGTTTCCCATTAGTTGACTTGATTTAGGTACAGGAAAAACAACTATAAATCCTTTACAAATGTTTGTTATAGATTATAAAAATATAGAAAGATCTATAACAAATCAAATAGTATTTTTTATAAATTGAATTAAAATATTATATCCAAATTTAACAGAAGAAAAAGAATACATACTTATAAAAGCGTTAAAAGAAATTTATAATAATTTAAATTTAAAAGATGATATAGTGAATTTCCCTATAATTAGTGATTTAATAATTAAAGTTAAGGAAATAAATTTTGATAAAAATTATAAAGAAATATATGAAAAAGAAAGGATAAAATTGCTAGAATGATTAAAAATTAATTTTGAAAATAGTGGAATTTATTCATCTAATTATAATGGTAAAACTAATTTGGATTTAAATTCAGATTTTATTATTATAGATGTAAAGACATTTACAGAAAATTCTACAAAAGAAAATTCCAATGCTTTTTTCTTTATGATTTTAAATTTAATTCAAACAAAAATAAACGATAATTTTTATAAAAATAAAAGAAAAAGTTTAGTTATTTTTGATGAAGTTCATAAATTTTTAGACCACAAAAACTTGCAAACATTAGACTTTATTTTTGATACTGCTAAAACCATAAGAAAATTTAAAGGTTCACTTATTTTATCTACACAAAATCCATCTGACTTTTCATTAAATGAAAATATGAGAAATAAAACTAATGGAATCTTAAAAAATATTCAATATAAATTCTTATTCAATTTACCTGGTGACGATATAAAAATAATTAATTCTTTATTTAATCCTTTTTCAAAAAATGAAAATTTTAATTTAATAAATGAATTTGATACTAACTTCTTATTAAATGCAAGAAAAGGAGAATCTTTACTTGTATCTTCTTTGAAAAAGAAAGTATATTTTAGAGTTTATTATAACGAAATAGAGAAAAATATGCTAATTAATATGGAGAATAATGAAAATTAATAATTTTTTATTAACAACTGTTCCGTTTATACCTTTTATGATGTCATCAATGGAATTGAATGAACAAAACATTAGGGATAATTCAAAAACTAATCATAATTTTAATGAAAGATTTGTAACTGAATTTGAGTTTTCACCTAATTTAAGAGATTTATTAACTTATAGTGAATGAATAAGATCTTTCAATGAAATAAATTCAAATAAAAAACCATTTACTGTTTTTTATGATAGTTATAATTGAAATAGAAAATATGCTCAACATGAATACACAAATAAAAAAGGTGGTTTTGGATTATGAAGTTGAGTAAATTACTTAAATCCCAAATGATATGGAGCTAATATAAATATAGCTTCTGGTTTAGAAGGGTGAACATATCAAAATTTTAATTTTCAAAGAACGGAATTTATAGGATCTAAATTAGCTCCAAATGGTTTAAATCATGATGATGGTTCTTTTGCAATTCACAATTCTTATATTAGATATAATATTTTAAATAATCAACATAAACAGTTATATTTTTACTTTGGATTAGATAAGCAAAATGAAAATTTTCCTGATTTACAATTTTCTACAAGTGGTTCTAATGGTTTGAATATCAGTAAGTATGTTTTTGGCAAGTTAAATGAAAAAGTTGACGAATATAAAGAACGTTTTTCAACAAATAATAAAGAAATAAAAAGTTTTTTTATGGATAATTTAAAAGTAGAATTACAATTTTATTTAACCAATGGACAATTTAATGGCAATAATATAGATAATATTCATGTTAGATTAACAAATTTTAAAGTTAAATTATCTTTTAATTTTCACATTAATTATGATTTATTGAATGTAGACCATTATGAAACTTTAAAAAGTTTAAATATTATAAAAAATAGATTTTTTTCTAATTTTTTAACTAATAATTACTTAGAAATTAATACAGATACAGGTGCATCTAATGGTCTTTATACAGAAAAAAGAAGTAGTTCATTAAAAACAAATATTGAGTATTTAGAAGAAAAAATTAGAAAATTTAAAAGTAGTTATAATGATGTAAAGTTTGCAAACGATATCAATCTTCAATATAGAACAGTTAGAAAATCAAATATAGAAACTATCAATTTTTCTTTAAGATATAGAAATAAAATCACAAATTCAGAAAATATATTGAATTTAACTGAAAATACAACAATAAAATATAAAGAAACTGAAATTTTTAGAAGTCAACTTATGAAAGATAGACTAGTTATAGTTCCTGGTAAATATTTAGATATAACTAATTATAATTCATTAGAGTTGATAAATGATTCAAGAACTAGAAAAGCAAATGATAAAAATATAACTGAAACTTATGGTGGTCATTGAGTTTATAATACTCCAGTTAAAATAAATTTTAAAACCTTACCACAAGAAAATGAAATTCTTTACATTAACGATAGAAAGATAGATGTAATAAACAGAGATTTCTTCTATGACTTAAATTTTAACTACAAAGAATCTACAAATGCGGTCTATAAAATAGATTTGGTGAAATATGATAAAAGTGATATAAATAAAGAAAATAAAAATGAAATCTTCAGATGAACCGCTATTATTGAAATAGAAAATAACAATTTAGATTTAAAATTAAGGTGATTTGCTTGAGATCCAGCAAATAATAAAAATCAAAGAGATTTAATAGAACCTTTTTTAAAGGATTCAAACAATAATTTTATTTTAAATAACGATGGTTCAAAAAAGAAAAACCCATTTTATGACCCATTAATAGATAAAGAAACCGGAACTAAAAAACAGTTAGTTTGAGTTGATTATTCCAATAATTCAAATTTATTGCCTTATGAAACAATTTTTCTTCAAGATCCTATTGACAGTTTAGGAAAAATAAGAAATAAAAATTTTGAAAAAATAGGTTTTATTGCTGAAGCTGTTGTAATAGAAAAAGGGGTAAATTTAAAGGTAAATGATTCAACATCATCAAATAAAAGATTTAAAATTTACAATCAAAATAATGAATTTAATTTGATTGATGATAATGAAAATAACCATAATGGAACACCGATAAAAATAAGCGAAAATGAAAATAATTATTTTTCAAGTTCTGGAATTTGATTGTTTACATCAAAATTGCCAAAAGGATTAACAAATTATAAAATAGCACTAATTGGCAATAAAAAAAGTAATAACAATTTCACTTCAATTTTTGTAAATTCCAAGATTTCAAACTTTTTTGATACATTATATGGAAAACATTTATCTATTTATTTAAAAAATAAATATAAATTTAATGAAGAAACTATAAAAAATATAAATTATGAAAAAATAATAAAGTACTGACAAGAATATGTGAGCAGTTCCATAAATGGTTATTTTCAAAATACAATTTTAGAAAATACCATTGAAATAAATCCTTTAATTAACGAGGAAGGAATTAAACTTCAAGCTAAGTCAATAAATGAAAAAGACTTTGAAAGCAACAAAAATTTTTTTAATGAAAACATTTTGGATTTTGAAAACAAAGATAAAACCATATGAAAAATTGAACAATTAAAAACTAATAAAAATATTATTAAAATAAGTTTTGATATAAAAGAAGAAGTTTCCAATTCTGATTTTGTTATAAATAATAAATATTTTTACATTCCTGTTTCTTGAAGAACTGATTATTTACAAGAAATTGAGCATTTAAATAGTGCTGATAAAACTGAAATTATACCTTCTATAGATAAAGAATATATATCTAAAAATTTTTCTTTAGAACAGGAGTTAAATGCTAATTCTGAATGGTTCAATTTTGAAAATAAAGACAAAGTGAGTTATTTTATTGAAAAACTGGATGACAAATTAATTTTTAATTTTGAAGTTATTCACCATTTTCAAGAGCAATATTTTATAAAAAAAGAAAACTCCAGTATCGTTTATAAAATAAAAAGTAACACTAATTTTAAATTAGTTAAAAAGATGTTTAATAATTTTTCATCCAATAGTATTAATTTAGGAAATGAAACAAATAGTGAAAAAATTTTAGAAAAAATTAAAAATTTTTTAGCAGAAAATATCTCAAATAATTTTAATTATAATGAAGATTATTTCATTGAAAACGAAACTGAAAAAGTAGAAGAAATAATTAATTTAGCAAATAGAAATAAAGAAGATTTTATATATTTAAAAATAAAATCTAATCATAGTGATGAAAATAAAATAATAACTATATTCAATTTTGAAAATAAAACAAGAAAAATAAAGGAAATTTTGGATTTAAGCACTATAAAAATGGAAGATTTGATACTAAAATCTATTGATGAAATAGAGATTAAAAATAAAATAATTTCTTACATAAATACTTATTTTATTAATAATAATATTTCTTTTCCTAATGAATTAGAAATTGAATATTTTGATGAAAAAATTTTATCTTTAATTGCTCATAGAAACAAATTCATTTTTTTCAAAATAAAAGGAAAATATGACAATATAGTTAATTTTTCGACACTCAAAGTAAAAATAGAAAATATAGAAAATCAAAAATTAATTGATTTGAGTAATTATAAAATTCCTGAATTAAAGACTGAATTAGGAAATTATTTTGAGTTAAAAAACAAAATAATTAATTATATTAAAGATTATTTTAATGAATTTTTGTTTAATTATGAAAGTGATTATTTTATTTTAGATATAGAAAATAAAGAAAAAATAGAGAAATTGGTATCAAAAAGCGGTAGTAATATTTTGAATTTTGAAATAATTCCCAATTTAAATAATAAAGAAAACAAATTGGTTGGTAAAACAAGATTTTATGTCATAAATTTTTTGTCAAAAGAAAAGTTTAAAAACATAAAAGAAACTTTTAACAAAGAACAGAAAAATAATAAATCAAAAAAATTTAACTTTCTTTGATTAATACCTATTTTTGCTTTTTTAACCACTTCATCCACGTTAATAGGTATTAAATTTTATAAAAAATTCTTTAAATATAGAAAATAATTTGATATAACCATTATTTTTTTATATCATAATATGTTTCTTTATTTGGTATAATTAAATTCAAATTATACAAAGAAAGGAAAATTATGAAAATAAAAGATTTATTTAAAAATAAAGATACTATTTATTTAAATAAAGAATTTAGTTCTAAAAAAGAAGTTTTAAATTTCTTTTCTAAAGAACTTTATTCTAAAAAATACAGTGATAATCAAGAAACTGTTTTTAATTTATTTTTAAAAAGAGAAGAACAAGATTCAACTGGTATAGGTGACTATATTGCAGTTCCACATATGAGTGATGATTGTATTAAGGAATCAACTTTATTATTTGCAAGAGTTAATAATTTAGATTGAAATTCCATAGATGGAAAACCTGTTAAATACATTTTTGCTATGGCTTTTTCTAATCAACAAAGAGAAAATTCTCATTTAGATATAATGTCAAAATTAGCAAAATTTTTAACCAAACCTGATTTTATTGAATCTTTAGAAAGAATTCAAACAGTAGATGATTTTATGTTATTAATTGAAAAATATGAGCAAGAAAATGATAAAAATACAAATAATAACAATTTAAATCAAACATATGATATAGTTGCTGTAACCGCTTGTCCAACAGGAATTGCTCATACTTATTTAGCCGAGCAAAAATTAATTGAACAGGCTAAAAAAATGAATCTTTCAATAAAGGTAGAAACACAAGGTGCAGATGGAATAAAAAATCCTTTATCAAGTGCTGAAATCGAAAAAGCAAAAGGTGTAATTTTAGCTGTTGATAGAGAAATAGAAAAAGAAAAATTTGCCAACTGTTCTAATGTTATTGAAATTTCAACTCAAAAGGCAATACATAAACCAGAAGAACAAATTCAAAAAATTTTAGATAATAAAGGAACCAAAATTAAATCTGTTTCTTCTGGAAATAAAACTGAAAACGTAGAAGGGGAATTAAGTTTTAGTGGTTTTGCTAAAAAAATGCATCGTTCCCTATTAACTGGTATTTCATATATGTTACCTTTTATAGTTTTTGGTGGAATTATTTTAGCTATTGGATTCATTATCGATTTAATAGTAGGTAAAGCATTAGGTGTTGATATTCAATCTAACGGATTTTTAGCATCATTTGGATTTAATAACGGTGTTGCTAATCTATTTTTCAAAATAGGTAAAGTATCACTTGGATTAGCGGTTCCTGTGCTTACAGCTTATATTTCTTTTGCTTTAGTAGGAAGACAAGGGTTATTACCTGGTTTTGTGATCGGGACAATAGCAAGTGGAGGATTATCAGATACATATTCATTCTTGTTACCATCAATTACTAACTCAGGAGTAAATAATGCTGATAAATTTTTAGGAACTGGGTCAGGTTTTGTTGGTGGAATACTTGGAGCATTTTTTGTAGGTGCAATGATAATTGTATTTTCTAAATATGTTTTTGGAAAACTTCCAAAACATTTACAAGGAATTAAAAATATTTTATTTATTCCTTTATTTGGAACAATTGTTATAGCTTTAGCATTTTGAGTTGTTAACATAGTATTAATTTATGTAAATTTAGGTTTAGTATTATTTTTACAATTAATGCAAAATAAACCTTATTTAGCATGATTACTAGGACTAATTCTTGGTTCAATGATGGCAATTGACTTAGGTGGACCAATTAATAAAGCTGCATACATTTTTGGTACATTAACAATTGTAAATGGTCAATCTTCAGTTTCTATGGCTGCAGTAATGGCGGCTGGTATGGTTCCTCCTTTAGGAATTTCATTATCAATGTTTATTAGTAAAAAATTATGAACTAAAGAAGAAATTGAAGCTGGAAGAATTTCTAACATAATTTTTGGTTTATCATTCATTTCAGAAGGAGCAATTCCTTATACTTCACAAAGACCAAAAATATTAGTACCTGCTAACATTGTGGGTGGAGCAGTTGCTGGTATAGTTTCTGCACTTCTTGGTGTTAATATTGTTGCACCACATGGTGGAATGTTTGTTGTCTTTTTAGCAAGAACACATCTATTTAATAGTTTTGGATTGCAAATTGGTTTAGGTATTGTATTTTGAATTTTAGCTATTTTACTTGGATCTTTTGCATCAGCATTAACAATAATTTTAATGCACAAATTTGCAAATAAAAAACAAGCTAAATAATATGAGTAAAAATATTTATACTTTAACACTTTCTCCATCAAAAGATTTGGTTATTGAAAACGCAACTTTTAATTTAAAAGAAGTAAATAGATATATTGATTCACACATTTTCCCAGGCGGAAAAGGAATAAATGCTTCAATTATTTTGAAAAGACACGATATCGATAATACAGCAATAAGTTTTTTTGATGCAGATACTTATAAAGAATTTAAAGAAATTTTTAATACTGAAAATATTAAATTAATAAATATAGATCACCCTAAAAAAACAAGACTAAATATAAAATTTTACGGAAAAAATACAGATTTTGAACTAAATGGACCTAAAACTAATTTGTCTTATGATTTAGTTGGAAAACTCAAAAAAGAATTAAATAAAATAACCAAAAATGATCTTCTTTTAATCATGGGACATAGCAATGAATTTATAACAGAAGAAATTATTGAAATTATTTATCAAAAAGGAATTAATTTTGTTTTAGACATTGATACAGAAAAAATGCAAACATATATTAAATACAATCCTTTTTTAATTAAACCTAATAAGGACGAGTTAGAAAGAAATTTCAATACAAAAATTTCTTCAGAAAAAGAATTAATAGAAATAATGAAAAAAATTCAAAACAATGGATGTCAAAATGTTATGGTTTCATTGGATAAAAATGGTTCATATTTATTAACTAAAGAAAAAGAAATTTATAAAGCATCAGTAATTGAGAAAATAAATGTTGTTTCCGCCACAGGAGCGGGAGACACAGTTATTTCTATGTTTGTTTCAAACTATTTTTTAAACTTAGAGAATGCTGAAAATTCTTTTCGTATAGCTAATGCAGCAGCAATGGGGACTGTTGCTTCTCAATGATTAGGAAATAAAAAATTAACAGAAAAATTTTTAAATAACGTAAAAATTGAGAAATTATCTTATTAAACACCATTTAAATTATGGTGTTTTTTCATTTTAAACCTAAATTTTTACTATTTTTCTATACTTAGGAAAAAATGACACATTTTCGACAAAAAAATGTGTTTTTTTATCAAAATTTTTGATTTTTTTCTTTAATTTTTTCA